>NZ_JBSSDH010000008.1:0-245786 GCF_054060555.1 Pseudomonas sp. TE6283 | reverse complement strand
GTGTGGGGCTTCCCCATGTGAGAGTAGGTCATCGTCAAGATTCATTTCGCAAAACCCCTATCTGCGCGAGCAGGTAGGGGTTTTGTCTTTTCCGCGGTTCTAAGCCAACGCCGCCTCTGTTGTGCAACACGCAGCGTGGGCGCGGGGGATCGTGTCGCCTGCGGAAAATGTGACCCGAACATCGATACAGTTCCTCATAATGGCCGTCTCCCACAATTCGAGTCGGAACACTAGAATAGAGCCGACGCATCCATTCAGAACCCCTTTATGCCCAACCCTGTCGATCCCGAAGCGCTCGCACAGCTGCCGCTGGACGAACTCGTGGCCTGCCACGAGTGCGACCTGTTGATGCGCAAGACCACGCTGCAGCATGACGAGAAGGCCTTGTGCCCGCGCTGCGGCTACGAGCTGTACGCTCATCGCCACAACCTGATCAACCGTAGCCTGGCCCTGGTCCTGACCGCGCTGCTGCTGTACGTGCCGGCCAATTTCCTGCCGATCATGCAATTGCACCTGCTCGGCCAGACCTCCGACGACACCGTCTGGAGCGGTGTATTAGGCCTATACAACTCAGAGATGCGCGGCATCGCCGTGGTGGTGTTCCTGTGCAGCATGGCCATCCCTTTGCTCAAGCTGCTCTGCCAGCTGATGGTGCTGTTGAGCATCCGCCTGGATATTGGCCGCAGCTATGGCCTGCTGATCTATCGTATCTATCACCACCTGCGTGAATGGGGCATGCTCGAGGTCTACTTCATGGGCGTGCTGGTGGCCATCGTCAAGCTGGTCGACCTGGCCGAGCTGAGCATCGGCCTGGGCCTGTTCTGCTTCATCAGCCTGTTGCTGGTGCAGGTATGGCTCGAGGTGGTCATGTCGCCACACCAGATCTGGGTGGCCTTGTCGGGGGAGGATGTCCATGCGGGCGATTGATGCAGGCATCCTGGTCTGCAATGAATGTCACCAGTTGAACCGCCAGGAGCCGGACAGCACCTCGCAGGCCTGTACCCGCTGCGGCGCGGTGGTGCATGCCCGGCGGCCCAACAGCATCGTGCGCACCTGGGCGCTGCTGATAACGGCCATGGTGCTCTATATCCCGGCCAATGTGCTGCCGATCATGACCGTCAGCGCGCTCGGCCAGGGCAGCCCGGACACCATCATGTCCGGCGTCATCACCTTGATGAAGCATGGCATGCTACCGATCGCCGCGGTGGTGTTCATCGCCAGCATCCTGGTGCCGACCTTCAAGCTGGTCGGCATCGCCCTGCTGCTGTACTCGGTGCAGCGCCACCAGCCGCTCTCGGCACGCCAGCGTATCCTGATGTACCGCTTCATCGAATTCATCGGTCGCTGGTCGATGCTGGACATCTTCGTCATCGCCATCCTGGTCGCGGTGGTGAATTTCGGCCGCATAGCCAGTGTCGAAGCCAACCTGGGCGCCGTCGCCTTCGCCACCGTGGTGATCCTGACGATGCTCGCCGCTTTAACTTTCGATCCCCGACTGATCTGGGATAACACGGAGTCGGATGACGACCATGAGTGATTTGCCTACGGCTAAAACCCGGCCTGCTTCGAATTGGTCGGCCATCTGGATCCTGCCACTGATTGCCCTGGCGATCGGCGGCTGGCTGGCCTGGCAGGCCTATCGCGATGCTGGTATCGAGATCCAGGTGCGCTTCGAGAGTGGCGAGGGCATCGTCGCCAACAAGACCGAGGTCATCTACAAGGGCATGTCGGTGGGCAAGGTCACCGCCCTGGTGCTGGATGACAAGGGTGACAACCGTGGCGTTGTCGCCACCATCGAGATGCGCAAGGAAGCGGGCCCGCACCTGACCAAGGGCACGCGTTTCTGGCTGGTCAAGCCAAGTGTCAGCTTGGCGGGTATCTCGGGCCTGGAGACGTTGGTCTCGGGTAACTACATCGCCGTTGATCCTGGGGAGGGGGAGCCGACCAAGCGTTTCACCGCGCTCAAGGAAGCCCCGCCGTTGTCCGATTCCGAGCCGGGCCTGCACCTCACCCTCAAGGCCGAGCGGCTGGGCTCGCTCAATCGTGACAGTCCGGTGTTCTACAAACAGATCCAGGTGGGTCGGGTGAAGAGCTATCGCCTGTCCGAGGACCAGGGCACGGTGGAGATCAAGGTGTTCATTGCGCCCGCTTACGCCAGCCTGGTACGTAAACACACGCGGTTCTGGAACGCCAGCGGGGTCAGCATCGACGCTGACCTGTCCGGCGTGAAGGTGCGCACCGAATCGCTCTCGAGCATCGTTGCCGGCGGCATCGCCTTTGCCACGCCAGAGAACCGCAAGGACAGCCCGCCCACCGACCCAAGCCTGCCGTTCCGTCTTTACGAAGACTTCGATGCCGCCCAGGCCGGTATCCGGGTCAAGGTCAAGCTGAGCGATTTCGAGGGGTTGCAGAAGGGCCGTACACCGGTGCTGTACAAAGGTATCCAGGTGGGATCGCTGAAGGAACTGAAAGTCGAAGGCGACCTCTCCACGGCCATGGCCGAGCTGACCATGGATCCCCTGGCCGAGGACTACCTGGTTGAAGGCACTCAGTTCTGGGTGGTCAAGCCGTCCATCTCCCTGGCCGGCATCACCGGTCTCGAGGCCTTGGTGAAGGGCAACTACATTGCCGTGCGCCCGGGTGAGCTAGGTGCCAAGCCGCTGCGCGAATTCGAGGCGCGTCCCAAGGCGCCGCCGCTGGACCTGAAGGCGCCGGGCCTGCACATGGTGCTGTTCGCCGACACCCTGGGTTCGCTTGAGGTGGGCAGCCCGGTGATGTATCGCCAGGTGCGGGTGGGAAGCGTGCAGAGTTACCAGTTCGCTCGCAACAGCAAACGCATCCTGATCGGCGTCCATATTGAGAAGGAGTACGCCAACCTGGTAAACGGCTCCACGCGCTTCTGGAATGCCAGCGGCATCACCCTGACCGGCGGGCTGTCGGGCATCCAGGTCAAGAGCGAGTCGCTGCAGACGCTGATGGCTGGTGGTATCGCCTTCGATACGCCGAAACCGGATGTGCCGCTCAAGCGCCGTATTCCGCGTTTCCGCCTGCACGAGAGTCAGGATGCGGCCAACCGTGCCGGTACCTTGATCACTATCCGTGTCGACCGTGCCGAAGGCCTGAAGCCGGGCACGCCGATCCGTTTCCGGGGCCTGGATGTGGGCAGTGTCGAGAGCGTCGACCTGACCGCTGATCTGCAGGCCGTGGTGCTGCGTGCACGGATCACCCAAGCGGCCGAGCGTATCGCCCGTGCCGGCACCCAGTTCTGGGTGGTCAAGCCGGCCTTGGGCCTGGTGCGTACCCAGAACCTCGACACCTTGATCGGCGGCCAATATTTGGAAGTGCTGCCGGCGCTCAAGGACAAGGGACCGCAGCGTGACTTCATCGCCCTGAGTGATGCGCCGGAGGTGAAAGGCGAGGAGGTCGGCCTGCCGCTGACCCTGAGCGCGGCACGCCGCGGCTCGATCAAGCCGGGTGTGCCGGTGACCTATCGAGAGGTCACGGTGGGCAAGGTCACCGGCTTCGAGTTGGGCCAGACCGCCGACCGTGTGCTTATCCACATCCTGATCGAACCGCGTTACGCCGGGCTGGTTCGTGGCGGCAGCCGTTTCTGGAACAGCAGCGGGTTCGGCTTCGACTGGGGGCTGTTCAAGGGCGCCACGGTGCGCACCGAGTCGGTGGAGACCCTGATCGAGGGCGGTATTGCCTTCGCCACGCCGGACGGCGAACAGATGGGTAACCCGGCGCGGCCGCAGCAGACCTTCGCCTTGTTCGACAAGGCCGAGGATGCTTGGCTGGAGTGGGCGCCGAAGATTCAGATTGGTAAGTGATCGAACAGTTGACCTGGTACCTGTAGGAGCGGCCTTGTGTCGCGAAAGGGCTGCACAGCAGCCCCAGGATTTCAGTGCAGATGCATAATCGCCGGGGCCGCTTTGCGGCCCTTTCGCGACGCAACGCCGCTCTTACAGATAGAGGGGGCGAGAAATCACAGGTATAAAAAAACCGACCCTAGGGTCGGTTTTTTCGACAAGAACGTCGCTTAGGCAGCTGCAGCTTCTTTCAGCGCCTTGATGTGGCCATTCAGACGGCCTTTGTGGCGAGCAGCTTTGTTCTTGTGGATGATACCTTTGTCGGCCATACGGTCGATTACAGGTACAGCCAGAACGTAAGCGGCTTGCGCTTTTTCGGCGTCTTTTGCGTCGATGGCTTTGACTACATTCTTGATGTAGGTGCGGACCATGGAACGCAGGCTGGCGTTGTGGCTGCGACGCTTCTCAGCCTGTTTTGCACGTTTCTTGGCGGAAGGTGAGTTGGCCACCGTCGAGCTCCTCGAAAGACTTTAGGTAAATAGCAAACAAAATAGGCCGCGAATCATGCCGATGAGTCGAGCGGATGTCAAGGCCACCTGCAGGGTTCCGCCGAGTGGTGAGCCAGCAGGAGGGAAATATTCCTTTCTGCCGCACGACCTGTAAACTCGGGAATTTTTGGCTCCCCTGCGAAGGCGCGGGAGTATCGCACATTCGGACGCTGTCTGGCAGCGCCCTCTGTCCCTGGCGTGAAATTTTTCGATGAACCTGCTCAAATCCCTGGCCGCGGTCAGCTCCATCACCATGATTTCCCGGGTGCTCGGTTTCGTGCGCGATACCATCCTGGCGCGGGTGTTCGGCGCCGGTATCGCCACCGACGCCTTCTTCATCGCCTTCAAACTGCCCAACCTGTTGCGGCGGATCTTCGCCGAGGGGGCCTTCTCCCAGGCCTTCGTGCCGATCCTGGCCGAATACAAGACCCAGCAGGGCGAGGAGGCCACCCGTACCTTCATTGCCTACGTGAGCGGCCTGCTGACCCTGGTCCTGGCCCTGGTCACGGTGATCGGCATCCTTGCTGCGCCGTGGGTGGTCTGGGCCACCGCGCCGGGCTTCGTCGACAGCGCGCAAAAGTACGAGCTGACCACCGCGCTGTTGCGGGTGACGTTTCCTTATATATTGCTGATTTCGTTGTCGTCGCTGGTCGGCGCGATCCTCAATACCTGGAACCGCTTCAGTGTGCCGGCGTTCACGCCCACGCTGCTCAATGTGGCGATGATCGCCTTTGCCGTGCTGCTGACGCCGTACTTCGACCCGCCGATCATGGCCTTGGGCTGGGGCGTGCTGGCCGGTGGCCTGGCGCAGCTTTTGTACCAGCTGCCAGCGCTGAGGAAGATCGGCATGCTCGTGCTGCCACGCCTGAACCTGCGCGACAGCGGCGTGTGGCGCGTGCTCAAGCAGATGCTGCCGGCCATCCTCGGGGTGTCGGTGAGCCAGATTTCGCTGATCATCAACACCATCTTCGCCTCGTTCCTGGTGGCAGGCTCGGTGTCATGGATGTACTACGCCGACCGTCTGATGGAGCTGCCGTCCGGTGTGCTCGGCGTGGCCCTGGGCACCATCCTGCTGCCGACCCTGGCCAAGACCTATGCCAACAAGGATCGCGAGGAGTACTCGCGGATCCTCGACTGGGGCCTGCGCCTGTGCTTCCTGCTGGTGCTGCCCTGCACCCTGGCCCTGGCCATCCTTGCCGAGCCGCTGACCGTGGCGTTGTTCCAGTACGGCAAGTTCACCGCCTTCGACGCTGCCATGACCCAGCGCGCGCTCATCGCCTATTCGGTGGGCTTGCTGGCGATCATCCTGGTCAAGGTGCTGGCACCTGGCTTCTATGCGCAGCAGAATATCCGCACGCCGGTGAAGATCGCGGTCTTCACCCTGGTCTGCACCCAACTGTTCAACCTGGCCCTGGTCGGCCCCCTGGCCCATGCCGGGCTGGCCCTGGCCATCAGCCTGGGCGCGTGCCTGAACGCCGGCCTGCTGTTCTGGAAACTGCGCAGCCAGCAGCTGTTCCAACCGCAGCCGGGCTGGATGGCGTTCCTGCTCAAACTGGTGCTGGCCGTGACCCTGATGTCGGGCGTGCTGCTGCTGGGCATGCACTACCTGCCGGCCTGGGAGCAGGGCAACATGCTCGCGCGCTTTCTGCGCCTTGGCGGCCTGATCGCGGCGGGTGTGGTGACTTACTTCGGCTGCCTGTACCTGTGTGGTTTCCGTCCACGGCATTTCGCCCGCAAGGCGTTGCACTGAGGCGCGCAAGGGGTCAGGCGTCGGTTTTTCGCATTCCACGCCCCCTGGGGGCGCTGCTGCCTGTCACCAGCGCCCGGGTGTGGTTATAATCGGCCACTTTATGAGCAAGAAGCGCGTTATGCAGCTGGTTCGAGGTCTTCACAACCTGCGCCCCGAGCACCGGGGCTGTGTCGCCACCATTGGCAACTTCGACGGGGTCCACCGCGGCCACCAGGCGATCCTCGCACGCCTGCGCGAACGCGGCCAGGAGCTGGGCCTGCCCACCTGCGTGGTGATCTTCGAGCCGCAGCCGCGCGAGTACTTCGCCCCGCAGAGCGCCCCGGCGCGCCTGGCCCGTCTGCGCGACAAGGTCGAGCTGCTGGCCGGCGAGGGCATCGACCGGGTCCTGTGCCTGTCGTTCAACCAGCGCCTGAGCCAGCTCAGCGCCGAGCAGTTCGTCAAGGCGGTGCTGGTCGATGGCCTGGGTGTGCGCCATCTCGAAGTGGGCGACGACTTCCGCTTCGGCTGCGACCGCGCCGGCGATTTCGCCTTCCTCACCGAGGCCGGCAAACGCCACGGCTTCACCGTCGAGGCGGCCAACACCGTGATCCAGGACGGCCTGCGGGTCAGCAGCACCGAAGTGCGCAAGGCCCTGGCCGAAGGCGACTTCGAGCTGGCCGAGCACCTGCTGGGCCGTCCGTACCGCATCACCGGGCGCGTGCTGCATGGCCAGAAGCTGGCCCGCCAGCTCGGCACCCCCACCGCCAACATCCAGCTCAAGCGCCGTCGCGTGCCGCTGTCCGGGGTCTACCTGGCCAGCATCGAAATCGACGGCAAGGCCTGGCCGGGTGTCGGCAATATCGGAGTGCGCCCCACCGTCGCCGGTGACGGGCGTCCTCACCTGGAGATTCATCTCCTGGACTACGCCGGCGACCTGTATGGCCGGCGCCTGACGGTGGAATTCCACCACAAGCTGCGTGAAGAGCAGCGTTTCGCCTCCCTGGAGGCGCTGAAGTCGGCGATCGACGCGGACATCGCCGCCGCACGTGCCCACTGGCACGCTCAACCGCTAACGAAGAGCCTGAAATGACCGACTACAAAGCCACGCTTAACCTTCCGGACACCGCCTTCCCCATGAAGGCCGGCCTGCCTCAGCGCGAACCGCAGATCCTGCAGCGCTGGGACAGTATTGGCCTGTACGGTAAGCTGCGCGAGATTGGCAAGGATCGTCCGAAGTTCGTCCTGCACGACGGCCCGCCCTATGCCAACGGCAAGATCCACATCGGTCATGCGCTGAACAAGATTCTCAAGGACATGATTGTCCGCTCCAAGACCCTGGCCGGTTTCGACGCGCCGTATGTGCCGGGCTGGGACTGCCACGGCCTGCCGATCGAGCACAAGGTCGAAGTCACCCATGGCAAGCACCTGACTGCCGACCGTACCCGCGAACTGTGCCGCGAGTACGCCGCCGAGCAGATCGAAGGGCAGAAGACCGAGTTCATCCGCCTGGGCGTGCTGGGCGACTGGGACAACCCGTACAAGACCATGAACTTCGCCAACGAGGCCGGTGAGATCCGCGCCCTGGCCGAGATGGTCAAGCAAGGCTTCGTGTTCAAGGGCCTCAAGCCTGTGAACTGGTGCTTCGATTGCGGCTCCGCCCTGGCTGAAGCCGAGGTCGAGTACGCCGACAAGAAATCCCAGACCATCGACGTCGCCTTCCCGGTGGCCGATGCCGACAAGCTGGCCGCCGCCTTCGGCCTGGGTGCGCTGGCCAAGCCAGCCGCCATCGTGATCTGGACCACCACCCCGTGGACCATCCCGGCCAACCAGGCGCTGAACATCCACCCGGACTTCAAGTACGCCCTGGTCGATACCGGCGAGCGCCTGCTGGTGCTGGCCGAAGAGCTGGTCGAGTCGTGCCTCAAGCGCTACAACCTGGAAGGCTCGATCATCGCCACCGCTCCAGGCTCGGCCCTGGAACTGATCAACTTCCGCCACCCGTTCTACGACCGCCTGTCGCCGATCTACCTGGCCGACTACGTCGAGCTGGGCGCCGGTACCGGCGTGGTGCACTCCTCGCCAGCCTACGGTGAAGACGACTTCGTCACCTGCAAGCGCTATGGCATGGTCAACGACGACATCCTCACCCCGGTGCAGAGCAACGGCGTGTATGTCGAGTCGCTGCCGTTCTTCGGCGGCCAGTTCATCTGGAAGGCCAACCCGGCCATTGTTGAAAAGCTCAGTGAAGTCGGTGCGCTGATGCACACCGAGACCATCAGCCACAGCTACATGCACTGCTGGCGCCACAAGACCCCGCTGATCTACCGCGCCACCGCGCAGTGGTTTGTCGGCATGGACAAGCAGCCAAGCACCGGCGAGCCGCTGCGCGAGCGCGCGCTCAAGGCCATCGAAGAGACCAAGTTCGTCCCGGCCTGGGGCCAGGCGCGCCTGCACTCGATGATCGCCAACCGCCCGGACTGGTGCATCTCGCGTCAGCGCAACTGGGGCGTGCCGATCCCGTTCTTCCTCGACAAGCAGACCGGCGAGCTGCACCCGCGCACCGTCGAGCTGATGGAAGCCGTGGCCCAGCGCGTCGAAAAAGAAGGCATCGAGGCCTGGTTCAAGCTGGATGCTGCCGAGCTGCTCGGTGACGAGGCCGGCCAGTACGACAAGATCACCGACACCCTCGATGTGTGGTTCGACTCCGGTACCACCCACTGGCACGTGCTGCGCGGCTCCCACGACATCGGCCACGCCACCGGCCCGCGCGCCGACCTGTACCTGGAAGGCTCCGACCAGCACCGTGGCTGGTTCCACTCCTCGTTGCTGACCGGTTGCGCCATCGACGGCCACGCGCCGTACCGCGAGCTGCTGACCCACGGCTTCACCGTGGACGAGAACGGCCGCAAGATGTCCAAGTCGCTGGGCAACACCATCGAGCCGCAGAAGGTCAACGACACCCTGGGTGCCGACATCCTGCGCCTGTGGGTCTCGGCCACCGACTACTCCGGCGAGATGGCGGTTTCCGAGCAGATCCTGCAGCGCAGCGCCGATGCCTATCGCCGCATCCGCAATACCGCGCGCTTCCTGCTTTCCAACCTGTCCGGCTTCGACCCGGCCCGCGACCTGCTGCCGGCCGAAGACATGCTGGCCCTGGACCGTTGGGCGGTCGACCGCACCCTGCTGCTGCAGCGCGAGCTGGAAGAGCACTACAGCGAGTACCGTTTCTGGAACGTCTACTCGAAGATCCACAACTTCTGCGTGCAGGAGCTGGGCGGCTTCTACCTCGACATCATCAAGGACCGCCAGTACACCACCGGCGCCAACAGTGTTGCCCGCCGCTCGTGCCAGACCGCGCTGTACCACATCAGCGAGGCGCTGGTGCGCTGGATCGCGCCGATCCTGGCGTTCACCGCCGACGAGATCTGGCAGTACCTGCCGGGCGAGCGCAACGAGTCGGTGATGCTCAACACCTGGTACCAGGGCCTGGCCGAGCTGCCGGCCGACGCCGAGCTGGACCGTGCCTACTGGGATCGCGTGATGGCCGTTAAAGCCGCGGTCAACAAGGAGCTGGAGAACCAGCGTACCGCCAAGGTCATCGGCGGCAACCTGCAGGCCGAAGTCACCCTGTTCGCCGAAGAGGGCCTGACCGCCGACCTGAGCAAGCTCGGCGACGAGCTGCGCTTCGTGCTGATCACCTCGGCCGCCAGCGTGGTGCCGTTCGTCCAGGCGCCGGCCGATGCCGTGACAACCGAAGTCGAAGGCCTCAAGCTGAAAGTGGTCAAGTCCGGCCATGCCAAGTGCGGCCGTTGCTGGCACTTCCGCGCCGATGTGGGCAGCCACCCGGAGCATCCGGAGATCTGCGCCCGTTGCGTCGACAACCTGAGCGGTTCGGGTGAGGTGCGCCACTATGCCTAATGCTCCTGCAGGGCGCTTCGGGCGCCTTGCCTGGCTCTGGCTGAGCCTGGTGGTCCTGGTCCTTGACCAGGCCACCAAGCTGTACTTCGACAACGCGCTGACCATGTACCAGCAGATCGTGGTCATTCCCGACTACTTCAGCTGGACCCTGGCCTACAACACCGGCGCCGCGTTCAGCTTCCTGGCCGACAGCTCCGGCTGGCAGCGCTGGCTGTTCGCGTTGATTGCCGTGGTGGTCAGTGCCGTGCTGGTGGTCTGGCTCAAGCGCCTGGGGCGCAACGAGACCTGGCTGGCCGTGGCCCTGGCCCTGGTGCTGGGCGGCGCGCTGGGCAACCTGTACGACCGCGTCGTGCTGGGCCATGTGGTCGACTTCATCCTGGTGCACTGGCAGAACCGCTACTACTTCCCGGCCTTCAACCTGGCCGACAGCGCGATCACCGTGGGCGCGGTGATGCTGGCGCTGGACATGTTCAAGAGCAAGAAGTCCGAGGAAGCCGTCCATGACTGAGACCCGCATTGGCCAGAACACCGAAGTCACCCTGCACTTCGCGCTGCACCTGGAAAACGGCGACACCGTCGACAGCACCTTCGACAAGGCCCCGGCCGTGTTCAAGGTCGGCGACGGCAACCTGCTGCCGGGTTTCGAGAATGCGCTGTTCGGCTTCAAGGCCGGCGACCAGCGCAAGCTGACCATCGCCCCTGAGAACGCTTTCGGCCAGCACAACCCGCAGAACGTGCAGGTGATGCCGCGCTCGCAGTTCGAAGGCATGGAGCTGTCCGAAGGGCTGCTGGTGATCTTCAACGACGCCGCCAACACCGAGCTTCCAGGCGTGGTCAAGGCGTTCGACGACAACCAGGTGACCATCGATTTCAACCATCCACTGGCTGGCAAGACCCTGAGCTTCGAGGTGCAGATCCTCGACGTGAAGGCCGTGTGAGCCTGGAGCCGAGCATGCAAATCAAACTCGCCAACCCGCGCGGCTTCTGCGCGGGGGTAGACCGGGCGATCGAGATCGTCAACCGCGCCCTGGAAGTCTTCGGCCCGCCGATCTACGTGCGCCACGAAGTGGTGCACAACAAGTTCGTGGTCGAGGACCTGCGCAACCGTGGCGCGATCTTCGTCGAAGAGCTGGACCAGGTGCCGGACGACGTCATCGTCATCTTCAGTGCCCACGGCGTTTCCCAGGCCGTGCGCCAGGAAGCCGCCGGCCGTGGCCTGAAGGTGTTCGACGCCACCTGCCCGCTGGTGACCAAGGTGCATATCGAGGTTGCCAAGTACAGCCGCGATGGCCGTGAGACCATTCTCATCGGCCACGAGGGGCACCCGGAAGTCGAAGGCACCATGGGCCAGTACGACGCCAGCAACGGCGGTGCCATCTACCTCGTCGAGGACGAGGACGATGTCGCCAGGCTGCAGGTGCGCAACCCTGACCACCTGGCCTTCGTCACCCAGACTACCCTGTCGATGGATGACACCAGCCGGGTGATCGACGCCCTGCGCGAACGCTTCCCGAACATCGGCGGCCCGCGCAAGGACGATATCTGCTACGCCACCCAGAACCGCCAGGATGCCGTCAAGCAACTGGCCGACGAGTGCGACGTGGTATTGGTGGTCGGCAGCCCCAACAGCTCCAACTCCAACCGCCTGCGCGAGCTGGCCGAGCGCATGAGCACACCGGCCTACCTGATCGACGGCGCCGAGGACCTGCAACGCAGCTGGTTCGACGGGGCCGAGCGCATCGGCATCACCGCCGGTGCCTCGGCGCCCGAGGTGCTGGTGCGTGGCGTGATCGACCAGCTCAAGGACTGGGGCGCGACCGGCGCCGAAGAGCTCGATGGGCGCGAGGAGAACATCACCTTCTCCATGCCCAAGGAGCTGCGGGTTCGCTCGATCTGAGTCAGTCCGGTGCACAGCGGCGGCCCTCGTCGCTGCGCAGGCTGACCCGGCCACTGGGGCTGAGCACCACCTGATGACGGCTGTCGAGGGTGGTGAGCGGGCAGATGTCCAGCGTGGTGCCGACGAAGCCCACCCCCAGCGGCGCCCCCCGGGCGCTGAACCTCACGACCCGGTCCGAGGTCGTGGCAATTCTCAGCGGCCTGTGCAGTCGATGCGTCTGCAACAGCTCGCCATCCTGTTCCAGCATGACCCGCCAACCCTTGCCCCAATCCTCCTCCAGCGGCCTGACCAGCACGGCCTGGTGCCTTAGCGCCGCCTGATTGCGGGCGCCGCGCAGGGCCTGTGCCAGCTCCCTGGCCACGGCACCGACGTAAAGCTCATCGCTTAACTTGCTGTAGGCCGATATGCCCTGGTGTGTCAGAAGGCTCAGCACGCCTAGTGCGCACATCATTTGTATCAGTGTTACGCCTTGTTGCCCCACGCTGCATTCCTCCCTGGAAGTGCTTCTCTGTAGCTTCCAGGACGCCCGGCAAGGGCGCCAGTCGGCCGGTTCGGGTTGCGGCCTAGGAAAGATCCCAGGAGGGTGTTATGGGGGCGAGGGAAGGGGGCATGACACTGCTGGAGGTGCTGCTGGCGGTTACGGTGCTGACGCTGGGGCTGTTCGCATCGGCGGCCTTGCAGTTGCGCGGGCTGCAGGCGGTCGAGGGGGCGCGGCGGGAAGCGCAGGCGTTACAACTGGCCCAGGGCATGTTGGAGCGCGTCAGGGCTGCCGGGGCGATCGAGGCGGGCGAGGAAGCGGCCTGGCAGTCGCGCCTGATCCAGGTGCTCGGTGGTGCGGCGCAGGGGCGCATGAACCTGGCCGGGGGCGTGCTGGTGCTGGACGTCGATTGGCCGGGCATGGGAGGGGACCGGCAGTCGCTGAGCGTGCAGGGCAGGGTGCTGCCATGAGGCGTCGGCAGACGGGGCTGGGCCTGGTCGAGGCACTGCTGGCCCTGGCACTGGGCCTGATGCTGCTGGTGGCCGCCGGCCAGGTGTTCGTCTCGGCGTATCAGGCCTGGCGACTGCAGGGCGCCGCGGCGCGCCTGCAGGATGACGCGCGCCTGGCCTTGCAGAGAATGGCCGAGGATATCCGCCAGGCGGGGATGTTCGGTTGTCTGCGTCTTGAAACCGAGGACTTCGCCGATCCTGGCGCGGCCCAGGCCTTCGCGTCACCCATAGAGGTCACCGGCGAGAGCCTGACCCTGGTCGGCGCTGAGTTGCCCGGGTTGCTCGGCAGCCCGGACTGGACCGTGCTCAGCGATTGCCGCAGTTGGGCGCGGGTGCAGCCCGGGCAGCACGTCGGGGACGGCGAGTTGCTGGCCCTGCCGGTGCGTCGGGTAACCTACCGGGTGCGCAATGGCAGCCTGATGCTCACCAGCAATGCGCAGCATGCCAGCCTCATCGACCAGGTGCGGGCGCTGGAGGTCAGCCGTGTCGAGGCGGGAGCGGGCGAGCGGCTGGATATCCGCCTGACCTTGCATGACCGGCAGCACGGGCTTGAACAGCACCATTCACTGAGCGTGGCCTTGCGCAACCCGGGAGCCGGGTCGTGACGGGCCAGCGCGGTATCGTCCTGTTGCTGGCGTTGATCCTGAGCCTGCTGTTCGGCCTGCTGGCAACCCTGGCCCTGCGCGAGGCGATTTTGCAGCAACGTCAGGCTGGCGATCAGCAGGCCGGCGCGCGGGCCTTCGAGCAGGCAGAGGCGGCCTTGATCGAGGGCGCAGAATTGCTTGCCGGTAGCATCCCGCCCCGATGCCAGGCCTGTCCGCCACCCAGTCCACCTGATACGCAGCCTTCTCCACCCTGGCTGGCGACCCGCAGTGGCTTCGTTTACCTGCAAACCCTGGGAGACAGCCTGCGTGTCGCGGGTCAGCCCGTCGGGGACAGGCTGACGCTGGTCCGGGTGACGGCGGTGGGCCTTCAAGCCCGCGGGCGGCAACTGCTGGAGGCGGTCTATGCCATCGACGGTGACGGCGCGGTGAAACGGATCAGCTGGCGCCAGCGCCTGGGGGAGGGCTGAGATGCAGCGCGGCCTTGGTCTGATCGAATTATTGATTGTCGTGGCGCTGATCGGCATGCTGGCAGCCATTGCCTACCCCAGCTACAGCGACCAGTTGCGCCGCGCCGCACGAAGCGAAGCGGTCGGCCTGCTGCAGGACGCGGCATTGCGCCTGGAGCAGCACCGCGCACGCGTGGGCGGTTATGCCGACAACGAGCAGCTGAGCACCGTGTTGCCCGCGGGCACGCGCTACTACCGCCTGCAGGCCTGGCGCGACACTGACCGTTTCAGCTTGCGCGCCAGCCGCACACCCGAAGCCTTCATGGCGGATGACCGCTGCGGCGACTTCCTGCTCGACCAGGCGGGCGTGCGCGATAACACGGGCGCGGGCGACCAGGCGTGCTGGGGAAGCTGAAGATCATGAGGTGCCCTGGCACCGTGGAATTACTTCAGGTGTTGGATCGAACCATGAGCAAGCAAGTAGTGATTGTCGGCGGCGGTGTCATCGGCCTGCTGACCGCGTTCAACCTGGCGGCGGATGTTGATCGGGTGGTGGTGTGCGACCAGGGCGAGGTGGGTCGGGAGTCGTCCTGGGCCGGTGGCGGGATCGTCTCGCCGCTGTACCCGTGGCGCTACAGCCCGGCGGTGACCGCCCTGGCGCACTGGTCGCAGGATTTTTATCCCCAGCTGGGCGAGCGTCTGTTCGCCAGCACCGGGGTCGACCCCGAGGTGCACACCACCGGCCTGTACTGGCTGGATCTGGAAGACGAAGCCGAGGCCCTGGCCTGGGCCGCTCGCGAGCATCGCCCGCTCAGTGCGGTGGATATCTCGGCGGCCTATGACGCCGTGCCGGTGCTCGGTCCGGGTTACCGCCATGCCATCTACATGGCGGGCGTGGCCAACGTGCGCAACCCGCGGTTGGTGAAGTCGCTGAAGGCCGCGCTGCAGGCGCTGGCGAACGTGACCCTGCGCGAGCATTGCCAGGTCAGCGGTTTCGTCCAAGACGGTGGCCGCATTACTGGTGTGCAGACCGAGGACGGTGTGATCGCCGCCGACGATGTGGTGCTCAGCGCCGGAGCCTGGAGCGGCGACCTGCTGCAGACCCTCGGGCTCACGCTGCCGGTGGAGCCGGTGAAGGGGCAGATGATCCTGTTCAAGTGCGCCGAGGACTTCTTGCCGAGCATGGTCCTGGCCAAGGGGCGCTATGCGATCCCGCGTCGTGACGGGCATATCCTGGTGGGCAGTACCCTGGAGCATGCCGGCTACGACAAGACCCCGACCGGTGATGCGTTGGCGAGCCTGAAGGCCTCGGCGGTGGAGTTGCTGCCGGCGCTGGCGGATGCCGAGGTGGTGGGGCACTGGGCGGGCCTGCGCCCAGGGTCGCCGGAAGGCATCCCGTACATCGGCGCGGTGCCGGGGCATGAGGGGCTTTGGCTGAACTGTGGGCATTACCGCAACGGGCTGGTGCTGGCGCCGGCGTCGTGCCAGCTGTTCGGTGATTTGCTGCTGGGGCGCGAGCCGATCATCGATCCGGCGCCGTATGCGCCTGGGGGGCGGTTGGGCTGAGCGCATCGTCACTGTAGGAGCGGCCTTGTGTCGCGAAAGGGCTGCGTAGCGGCCCCAGGATTTCAGCGTTGACGCAAAGATCGTCGGGGCCGCCTTGCGGCCCTTTCGCGACACAAGGCCGCTCCTACAGAGGGCGCGCAGGCTGTCAGCGTTGCTGGCCAGGCCCCTGCTCCAGATGCTGCTGGCTGCAATACCACTCCTGGCCCCGCGATAACGCCCGGTCATTGGGCAGGTGAACGCCGCAATGGGCGCAGCGCACCATCTTCAGCGGATCCTGCAGGCGCGGCTCGGCAGGTGATTGCTGACTGGTCTTGAACTTGCGCCACAGCCAGAACGCGGCGGCGATCAGGGCGATCCAGAAGAGTAGGCGAACCATGGTGTCCAGCTTGTCGAGAAAAGAAGCCGACAGTCTAGGACGCAGGCATGAAAAAAGGGAGGCCTCGGGCCTCCCTTTCTTTGCGCGCGTGGTATCAGTCGAACAGACCGAAGGTCATGTAGCTGAACCAGGAACGGTCTTTCTCGGCTTCCTTCGGACCTTCCGGCAGGATCGGGTCGCCGTTCTCGTCCTTGGGCAGCAGCTCTTCGGGCATTTCCGAGCGAGCATCCTGGAACTGCTTGACCACGTCCTGGTTGGCGCGGGTCTCGCCCGGTGGCAGCGGCGCCTGGGTGTCGATCAGGCCCAGGGTGGCCTTGGACAGCCACGAGCGGTTGCCGTTTTCGTCCACCTTGGTGACGAACTGGCCATCGACCAGGCTCGGGTGGTCCGGGTAGTTGAGCTTGAGGGTCTCGAGGCTGGTGGCCGCCAGCTCGTCCAGGTGCATGCGCTGGTACGACTCGACCATCACAGCCAGGCCATCACCCACCGACGGGGTTTCCTGGAAGTTCTCCACCACGTAGCGGCCACGGTTGGCGGCGGCGACATAGGCCTCGCGGCTCAGGTAGTAGTTGGCCACGTGGATTTCGTAGGAGGCCAGCAGGTTGCGCAGGTAGATCATGCGCTGCTTGGCGTCCGGGGCGTAGCGGCTGTTGGGGAAGCGGCTGGTCAGCTGGGCGAACTCGTTGTACGAGTCGCGGGCGGCGCCCGGGTCACGCTTGGTCATGTCCAGCGGCAGGAAGCGCGCCAGCAGGCCACGGTCCTGGTCGAACGAGGTCAGGCCCTTGAGGTAGTAGGCGTAGTCGACGTTCGGGTGCTGCGGGTGCAGGCGGATGAAGCGCTCGGCGGCGGATTTGGCGGCCTCGGGCTCGGAGTTCTTGTAGTTGGCGTAGATCAGCTCGAGCTGGGCCTGGTCGGCGTAGCGGCCGAACGGGTAGCGCGATTCCAGGGCCTTGAGCTTGTTCACGGCGCTGGTGTAGCTGGAGTTGTCCAGGTCGGCCTGCGCCTGCTGGTACAGCTCGGCCTCGCTGAGGTTCTCGTCAATGACTTCCTTGTTCGAGGAACAGGCAGCGGTGAGCCCGAGGATGGCGATCAGCAGCAGGTGTTTCACTTGCATGGCGGCTTGCGTCCCTTTGACGGCCGCTGTCTTGGGCGGTGCCGTCCTGTTATGATGAGCGCCCCCGGCCAAACCCCGGGGCAAAAGAAGCCGTATTTAACCACAAGCGCGCAGCCGAAACCAAAGGCTGAACGCCCGTCGATTCGAGCATGTCCGAGATCATTCAACTTAGCGCAGAGGTCCCGTCCGAACTGGGCGGCCAACGCCTCGACCAGGTCGCCGCCCAATTGTTCGCCGAGTACTCGCGTTCGCGCCTGTCCTCGTGGATCAAGGATGGCCGCCTGACCGTCGATGGCGCGGTGCTGCGACCGCGCGACACCGTCCACACCGGCTCCATCCTGGCCCTCGAAGCCGAGCAGGAGGCCCAGGGCGAATGGGTGGCTCAGGACATCGAGCTGGACATCGTCTACGAGGACGACCAGATCCTGGTGATCAACAAGCCGGCCGGGCTGGTGGTCCACCCGGCGGCCGGTCACCCCGACGGCACCTTGCTCAACGCCCTGCTGCACCATGTCCCGGACATCGTCAACGTGCCGCGCGCCGGCATCGTGCACCGCCTGGACAAGGACACCACCGGCCTGATGGTGGTGGCCAAGACCCTGCAGGCGCAGACCAACCTCGTCGACCAGCTGCAAAAGCGTTCGGTCAGCCGTATCTACGAGTGCATCGTGGTCGGCGTGGTGATCGCCGGCGGCAAGATCGACGCGCCGATCGGCCGTCACGGCGGCGAGCGCCAGCGCATGGCGGTGACCGAGGGCGGCAAGCCGGCCGTCAGTCACTACCGCGTGCTCAAGCGCTTCCGTTCGCACACCCATGTGCGGGTCAAGCTGGAAACCGGCCGCACCCACCAGATCCGTGTGCACATGGCCCATGTCGGCTATCCGCTGGTCGGTGACCAGACCTACGGTGCACGCTTCCGCATCCCACCGGCCGCCAGCGTGGCCATGGTCGAGGCGGTCAAGCACTTCCCGCGTCAGGCCCTGCACGCGCGTTTCCTGGCGCTGGACCACCCGACCACGGGTGAGCGCATGGAATGGAAGTCGGAGTTGCCGGACGACTTCCAGTGGCTGCTGTCGCTGCTTGACCAGGACCGCGAGAGCTTCATCGGATGAGTGGCCTGGCGCAGTCGCTGATCCTCCCCGACTGGCCGGCCCCGGCCTCGGTTCGCGCCTGTGTCACCACCCGCGAGGGCGGCGTCAGCCTGCCGCCCTACGCCTCCTTCAATCTCGGTGACCACGTGGGCGATGACCCGCAGGCGGTCGCCGAGAACCGTCGTCGCCTGAGTGACGAATTCGCCATCCAGCCCGCCTGGCTCAAGCAGGTGCATGGGCTGGTGGTGGCCGACGCCAACCCCGCCGTGGTTGCCGAAGCCGATGCCAGCTGGACCGACCAGCCGGGCATCGCTTGCACTGTGATGACTGCCGATTGCCTGCCTGCACTGTTCTGCGACCGCGCCGGTACCCGAGTGGCGGCTGCCCATGCCGGCTGGCGCGGGCTGGCCGGTGGCGTGCTGGAGGCCACCCTCGACCGCCTGGCGCTGGCGCCTGAAGAGGTATTGGTGTGGCTGGGGCCCGCCATCGGGCCGCAGGCGTTCGAGGTGGGGCTGGAAGTGCGCGATGCCTTCACTGCCGTGCATCCCGAGGCGGCTGAGGCGTTTGTCGAGGGCGAGCGTCCGGGCAAGCTGATGGCCGATATCTACCAGCTGGCGCGGATCCGCCTGGCGGCGCGTGGCGTTACCGCCGTTTATGGTGGCGGGTTCTGCACGGTCAGCGACTCGCGTTTCTTCTCTTATCGCCGCACCCCGCAGGGTGGACGCTTTGCTTCGCTGGTCTGGTTGCAGCCGGGCTGACCTTACCCAGCCCACGCGGACATCGCGTGGGAGCGGGCTTGCCCCGCGATAGCGCAGGCCCTGCCATCTCCATCTCATCTGCTGGCGCCATCGCGGGGCAAGCCCGCTCCCATGTTGCCTGACGTTACTGGTGCTGACCTCTGTCAACCCCGCTACGCTTGAATCTTCCAGAATCACCCTTATGTATTGGTCATCTCAGGCAGGTTCTTCATTACAGGTGCTGTCCATCGCTCCGCCTGCCCTTTAAAGGAAGGTATCCCCCATGCGAATAGACCGACTGACCAGCAAGCTGCAACTGGCATTATCCGACTCCCAATCCCTGGCCGTGGGCATGGACCACCCGGCCATCGAGCCCCTGCACCTGATGCAGGCGCTGATCGACCAGCAGGGCGGCTCGATCAAGCCGCTGCTGATGCAGGTCGGCTTTGACATCAACAGCCTGCGCAAGGCGTTGACCAAGGAGCTCGACCAACTGCCGAAAATCCAGAACCCCACGGGCGATGTGAACATGTCCCAGGACCTGGCACGCCTGCTCAACCAGGCCGACCGCCTGGCCCAGCAGAAGGGTGACCAGTTCATCTCCAGCGAGCTGGTGCTGCTCGCCGCCATGGACGAGAACAGCAAGGTCGGCAAGCTGCTGCTCGGCCAGGGCGTGAGCAAGAAGGCCCTGGAGAACGCCATCAACAACCTGCGCGGCGGCGCGGCGGTGAACGACGCCAATGCCGAGGAATCGCGCCAGGCCCTGGACAAGTACACTGTCGACCTCACCAAGCGCGCCGAAGAGGGCAAGCTGGACCCGGTGATCGGCCGTGACGACGAGATCCGCCGCACCATCCAGGTGCTTCAACGCCGCACCAAGAACAACCCGGTGCTGATCGGCGAACCCGGCGTGGGCAAGACCGCCATCGCCGAGGGCCTGGCCCAGCGCATCATCAACGGCGAGGTGCCCGATGGCCTGAAAGGCAAGCGCCTGCTGGCCCTGGACATGGGCGCGCTGATTGCTGGCGCCAAGTACCGCGGCGAGTTCGAAGAGCGCCTCAAAGGCCTGCTCAACGAACTGAGCAAGCAGGAAGGCCAGATCATCCTGTTCATCGACGAGCTGCACACCATGGTCGGTGCCGGTAAAGGCGAAGGCGCCATGGATGCCGGCAACATGCTCAAGCCGGCCCTGGCTCGCGGCGAGCTGCATTGCGTCGGTGCCACCACGCTCAACGAGTACCGCCAGTTCATCGAGAAGGACGCCGCCCTCGAGCGCCGTTTCCAGAAGGTGCTGGTCGAGGAGCCGAGCGAGGAAGACACCATCGCCATCCTGCGCGGCCTGAAAGAACGCTATGAAGTGCACCACAAGGTGGCCATCACCGACGGCGCGATCATCGCCGCGGCCAAGCTCAGCCACCGCTACATCACCGACCGCCAGCTGCCGGACAAGGCCATCGACCTGATCGACGAAGCGGCCAGCCGCATCCGCATGGAGATCGACTCCAAGCCGGAAGTGCTCGACCGCCTCGACCGTCGCTTGATCCAACTGAAGGTGGAATCCCAGGCGCTGAAGAAAGAAGAGGACGAAGCGGCGAAGAAACGCCTGGAGAAGCTGACCGAGGAAATCGACCGCCTGGAGCGCGAGTACGCCGACCTCGAAGAGATCTGGGCCTCGGAAAAAGCCGAGGTGCAGGGCTCGGCGCAGATCCAGCAGAAGATCGAGCAGTCGCGCCAGGAACTGGAAGCCGCGCGCCGCAAGGGCGACCTCAGCCGCATGGCCGAGCTGCAGTACGGGGTGATCCCGGACCTGGAGCGTAGCCTGCAGATGGTCGACCAGCACGGCAAGACCGACAACCAGCTGCTGCGCAACAAGGTGACCGAGGAAGAAATCGCCGAAGTGGTGTCCAAGTGGACCGGCATCCCGGTGGCCAAGATGCTCGAAGGCGAGCGCGAGAAGCTGCTGAAGATGGAAAGCCTGCTGCATGAGCGGGTGATCGGCCAGGACGAGGCGGTGACCGCCGTGGCCAACGCCGTGCGCCGTTCCCGCGCCGGGCTGTCCGATCCGAACCGCCCCAGCGGCTCGTTCCTGTTCCTCGGGCCCACCGGCGTGGGCAAGACCGAGCTGTGCAAGGCGCTGGCCGAGTTCCTGTTCGACACCGAAGAGGCCATGGTGCGCATCGACATGTCCGAGTTCATGGAGAAACACTCGGTGGCTCGCCTAATCGGCGCACCGCCAGGCTACGTGGGTTATGAAGAGGGCGGCTACCTGACCGAGGCCGTGCGTCGCAAGCCGTACTCGGTGGTGCTGCTCGACGAAGTGGAGAAGGCCCACCCGGATGTGTTCAACGTGTTGCTACAGGTGCTTGAAGACGGCCGCTTGACCGACAGCCATGGCCGCACCGTGGACTTCCGCAACACGGTGATCGTGATGACCTCCAACCTGGGCTCGGCGCAGATCCAGGAACTGGCCGGTGATCGCGAAGCGCAGCGCGCGGCGGTGATGGACGCGGTGGGTTCGCACTTCCGTCCGGAGTTCATCAACCGCATCGACGAAGTGGTGGTGTTCGAGCCCCTGGGCCGCGAGCAGATCGCCGGTATCACCGAGATCCAGCTCGGCCGCCTGCGTGGCCGCCTGGCCGAGCGCGAGCTGTCGCTGAGCCTGAGCCCGGAGGCATTGGACAAGCTGATCGCCGTCGGTTACGACCCGGTGTATGGCGCACGGCCGCTCAAGCGTGCGATCCAGCGCTGGATCGAGAACCCGCTGGCGCAGTTGATCCTGTCTGGCGAGTTCTTGCCGGGTGCGGCGATCACCGCGAAGGTGCAGGGCGAGGAAATCGTCTTCGCCTGATCACGGCAGTAGTTGAAGAGCCCCGCGAAAGCGGGGCTTTTTTATGTTGGCTTTCCCGACGCCATAGCGGGCTTGCCCCGCGATAAGGCCAGTGCAGGCGCCGCAAACCCCTGATTTTCCGGCTTCCTACCTAACTTGCTGAAAATTTTGAAAAAAGTGCTTGCACAAAAATCAGAGTGCCCCTAATATTCGCCCCGCTGTCAGGCACTGAGCGAATCACCAGCAACATCGGAGATCGCAAAACAACTTACAAATCAGTAAGTTGAACGAAAAAAAGTGGTTGACAAGCAAAACGAAGAATGTAGAATAGCCGGCCTCAGCAGCGACAACGCGAAAGCGAAGCAGCTAAAGAGTTCGAAGCTAACACAGACTTCGAAGCAGTAAAGATGTACCGAAGTTCAGTTCCGCGATAGCTCAGTCGGTAGAGCAAATGACTGTTAATCATTGGGTCCCTGGTTCGAGTCCAGGTCGCGGAGCCAATCTCGGGGTGTAGCGCAGTCCGGTAGCGCGCCTGCTTTGGGAGCAGGATGTCAGGAGTTCGAATCCCCTCACCCCGACCATTTTCCGGGTCGTTAGCTCAGTTGGTAGAGCAGTTGGCTTTTAACCAATTGGTCGTAGGTTCGAATCCTACACGACCCACCATGTAAAAAGGGCATCTCGACTGAGATGCCCTTTTTCTTTTGTCCGCGATTTATCTCCCCGCCCTTTGCTACCCTGTGGCCTTTGCCCGCAGGAGCGCCCGCGCATGCCACTCAAAGCCAGTGTTTTCATCGCCACCAGCCTGGACGGCTATATCGCCCGTGAAGACGGCGGCCTCGATTGGCTGATGGGCGCCACCCAGTCCACCGACGACCATGGCTATGCCGGGTTCATGGCGGGCGTCGATACGCTGGTGATGGGGCGCGGGACCTTCGACAAGGTCATGACCTTTGGCGAGTGGCCGTATCCGGATACACGAGTGGTGGTGGTCAGCGCCACCCTCGAGGCCTTGCCCAAGGGCGCGCCGGCGCAGGTCGAACTGCACCCGGGGCCGATCCCGGCATTGCTCGAGCACCTGCAGGCGACGGGCGCGAAGAGCCTGTACCTGGATGGCGGCAAGCTGATCCAGGGGTTCTTGCGTGAGGGGTTGGTGGATGAATTGACCATTACCCGCATTCCCGTGCTGCTGGGGCAGGGGATTCCGTTGTTCGGCGGGTTGGCGAAGGATGTGCTGTTGCAGCACATGAAGACGACCAGCTACGAAAGTGGGTTTGTGCAGAGCACGTATCGCGTGGTCAGGTGAATCGCTGGGGCCGCTTTGCGGCCCTTTCGCGACACAAGGCCGCTCCTACAGGGGAACTCGATCGTCTGTAGGAGCGGCCTTGTGTCGCGATAGGGCTGCGCAGCAGCCCCAGGATTTTAAGGTCTCAGTGCAACTTGAGACGCGGCTCAGTCCCGCGCCCAATCTTGCTGCCCAGCATCATCATCGCCGTGCGGAAGAACCCATACAGCGCCATCTGGTGCATCCGGTACAGCGACACATAGAACATCCGCGCCAGCCAGCCCTCCAGCTTCACGCTGCCCATCAGGTTACCCATCAGGTTGCCCACCGCCGAGAAGCGTGACAGCGACACCAGCGAGCCGTAGTCCTTGTACTCGTAGGTCGGCAGCGCCTTGTTCTCCAGGCGCGCCTTGAGGCTCTTGGCCAGCAACGAAGCCTGCTGGTGCGCGGCCTGGGCCCGTGGCGGCACGTTGCGGTCGCTGCCCGGCTGCGGGCAGGCGGCGCAGTCGCCGAAGGCGAAGATATTGTCGTCGCGGGTGGTCTGCAGGGTCGGGCGCACCACCAGCTGGTTGATGCGGTTGGTTTCCAGGCCGTCGATGTCCTTGAGGAAGCCCGGCGCGCGAATGCCCGCCGCCCACACCTTCAGGCTGGCCTGGATCACTTCGCCGGCCGCCGTCTTCAGGCCATCCTCGGTCACTTCGCTGACCGCGGCATTGGTCATCACTGTCACCCCGAGTTTTTCCAGGGTCTTGTGCACCGGCACGCTGATGCGCTCCGGCAGCGCCGGCAGCACTCGCGGGCCGGCCTCGATAAGGGTGATGTGCATGTCTTTCGGCTGGATCTTGTCCAGGCCGTAGGCCGCCAGCTCGTGGGCGGCGTTGTGCAGCTCGGCCGCCAGCTCCACGCCGGTAGCGCCGGCACCGACGATGGCCACGCTGATCTGCTCGCTGGCCACATCGCCTGCGTGGGCGCGCAGGTAGTGGTTGAGCAGTTGCTGGTGGAAGCGCTCGGCCTGCTTGCGGCTGTCGAGGAACAGGCAGTGTTGCGCCGCGCCCAGGGTGCCGAAGTCGTTGGTGTTGCTGCCCACGGCGATTACCAGGGTGTCGTAGCCGAGGGTGCGCGCAGGCAGCAGCTCACGGCCCTCGTCGTCGAGGGTCGCGGCCAGCTGGATCTGCTTGCTTTCGCGGTCCAGGCCGCTCATGCGGCCCATCTGGAAGTTGAAGTGATTCCACTTGGCCTGGGCCACGTAGTTCAGTTCATCTTCCGAGGAGTTCAGCGAGCCGGCCGCCACTTCGTGCAGCAGGGGCTTCCAGATGTGCGTCAGGTTGGCATCAACCAGGGTGATCTCGGCCTGTTTGCGCTTGCCCAGGCTTTTACCCAGGCGGGTCGCCAGTTCCAGGCCGCCGGCGCCGCCGCCGACAATCACGATGCGATGAGTCATGGGGATATCTCACAAGTTTTACGGAATTCGTGGACACAAGGTCCGGCCGCATCCGGCACGAGGGGCGGGCGAGCGCAAGGCAGCTCATAGCACCAGTCCACTCAGCAGGCGGCTCAACAGGCCCAGACCGATGGTCACGGCCACCACCAGCAGCAGGAGCAGCCATGGCCGGAAAGGCCGGCGCTCGACTTGATGCTGGGGGGCACTCAGATACTCATCGACGCGACGCTGATCTTCGGGATTCAGGCGGCTGGTCATGGTGGGCCTCGTCAGATAGACGTTTGTGACTGCGTGTACGCCACAGCGTTCACGCAAACGCATGGATCGAATGATAATGCTTTCTATCCCTGGCGCCGAGTGTACGTGAACGCAAAGACACCCGGCACTGGATCAAAGACTGATGCCTACGTCGAACACGATGCTGCGCCCCAGGTTGCCGCGCAGGAAATCCGGCGCGTCCGGATGGGCGAACAGCACCCGGGCGAAGGTCGGCCCCACCAGCGACAGCGAGCGCCAACCCTGGCGCAGGTACTCGGTGGGCGGCGGGAAATGGCTGTTGAGGTCGAGCACTTCGCGCTTGAGGCTGGCGAAGGCGATGATGTCCAGATCGCCCAGATCCAGCCCGCGTTCGCGGTAGTTGTGTGATTTCTTGCGCAGCGTCGGCGCCAGGCGCGCCAGCAGTTCCTGGGCGCTGATCCGCCGGGGCCGCTGCTCGCGGCGCACCAGCTGGGCCAGGGAAAACGCGCTGCGCCGCCGTTGCAGCTCCTCGCGCCACTCGTCGTTGAGCCGGCGGCCCTCGTCGAGCACGAAGAACACTTCGAATGCCGCGTCGCGGAACAGCACATCCGGCGGCTCCTGCCCGGCCGGGGTGAAGTCCTCGCTGCGGTAGGGAATGTTCAGCCCTTGCAGCAGGCGCTGGCAGACCCAACGCTCGCGCTCCCATTTGCGGGCATTGGACAGGAACGCATTGGCTTGTTCGGCCTGGATGGTAAGCAGGCGCAGGTAGTCTGAGTCATCCATGGGGACAAGCTTAGTCGCTAATTGATGACGGTAAGATGCTGTTTGTGCGTGGGAATCAGCCCAGCGCCAGCCATTGCTGGACAACCCCGAACAAGTGCAGCAGCCCGCCGCCCACGCAGATCGCCGAACTGACCGCGATGAAACGCCGGCTGCGCCCGGTGCCAGCCAGCAAGAGCGGCCCCAGCAGGCCGCGCGCCAGGTACACCAGGGTAATGAGGCAGATGATCGGCATCAGCAACGGCAAGGGCGCGATCACGCCAGCTGCCGACAGCGCGTAGGCGGCCCAGACCAGCAGTACCGATGAGATCACCAGGGTGACCAGGGCAGGGTAGGCGCGCCCTTGTTCGGCGGCCCGGGCCATGCGCTCGCCCGCGCCGAACAGGCGGTACCAGCGCGGCCCCACGGCGATGACCATCAGGTGCAGTACCCCCGCGATGGCGCTGAACAGCGCGCCCAGCAGCAAGGGCAGGTTGATGCCTTCGGTCATCGGGGATGCGTCCTGCAGCGAAAGGAGTTGCCAGCCTATAGCAACCGGACGAAAGGGAGAATGGGTGTAGACTCAGGCTTGTCCACATGGCCGACAGGGATATTGTTCAGGTGATCAGCGCACAGGTCTTGTCCAGCACCAGCCTCACCCTTGGCTGGCTCGGTTACGTGCCCCTGCTGGTCTGGGCCGCCAGCCGCACGCGCTGGGTGGAGCTGTTTACCGATACCCGCCGCCAGCACCTGCTGTTCGGTACGGTGTTCTGCCTGTTCGTGCTGTGGCTGGTGCGGCGTGATTTCGATACCGGTGTGTCGTACCACTTTATCGGCATGACCGCCGTCACCCTGCTATTGGACTGGCCGCTGGCTGTGCTAGGCGGCTTCCTGGCTCAGCTTGGCCTGTTGCTGCTCGGCCGCCAGGACCTTGCCGCTATCGGCGTAAACGGCCTGCTGATCGTCGGCTTGCCAGTGCTGGTCACCGAGGTGTGCGCGATCCTGGTCGAGCGTGCCCAGCCGCGTAACCTGTTTGTGTATATCTTCTGTTGCGGTTTTTTCCCCGCTGCGCTGACCGTGCTGGTATGCCTGGCGGCCGGGCTGGGGGTGTTGTGGATGGACGAGCGGTTCGCCATGCCCGAGTGGCTCAGCGACTTTGTTGGCTACCTGTGGCTGATGATGTTCCCCGAGGCGTTCATCAATGGCACGGTGATCAGTGCCCTGGTGGTGTTCTGCCCCGAGTGGCTGGAGACGTTCAACCGCACTCGTTATTTGCAGGCGCCGTGGAAGGATGAAGAGCGGTGATGCTTTCTGGGGCTGCTCTGCAGCCCTTTCGCGACACAAGGCCGCTCACAGGGGAATGCGATCACTTGTAGGAGCGGCCTTGTGTCGCGAAAGGGCCGCAAAGCGGCCCCAACAACGTCGAACCTATCAGCGTTCTAAAAACGCCTACCTCAATGCCGCGGCTCCAGATCGCCCGAATACAGCTCATCCTCGGACTCTTCGGCCCCCACGATCTTATGCTCCTCGGCCGCCCAGGCCCCCAGGTCGATCAGCTTGCAGCGGTCCGAGCAGAACGGCCGGAACGGGCTCTTCTCCCCCCATTCCACAGGCGCCCCACAGGTCGGGCAATCAACGGTCATCGGCTGGCTCATGGCTGGCCTCCTCGCAAAGTCAGGTAAAAGTGGTGCAGGCGGTCGATCTCGTCGTGCAGCGATTGCAGGTCACGATCATTGACCACCACGTCATCGGCATGGCGCAGGCGCTCTTCCCGGGCCAACTGGGCCTTGAGAATCGCCTGCACCTGCTCAGGATTGGTGTTGTCCCGCTGCAAGGTGCGCTGCACCTGCAACTCGGTCGGCGCATCGATCACCAAGATGCGCTGGGTCTTGCTGAACTGCCCCGACTCGATCAACAGCGGCGACACATACACCGCATAGGGCGTCTCGGCCTTGGCCAGGTAGCTGAAAATCTCCTGGCCGATCAGCGGGTGCAGCAGCTGCTCCAGCCATTGCCGTTGCGCAGGATCCGCGAAGATCTGCTGGCGCAAGGCGCCACGGTCGAGCTGGCCGTCCTCCAGCAATACGCCCGGGCCGAAGCGTTCGACGATGCTGGCCAGGGCAGGGCGCCCGGGCTCGACAACCCAGCGCGCGGCCTGGTCGGCATCGACCAGGTGCACGCCCAGCTCGACGAAACGCTCGGCGGCGGCGCTCTTGCCGCTGCCGATGCCGCCGGTCAGGCCGAGAATCCAGGGGGTGAAAGGCGCTGTGCTCATCAGGTTCCAAGCAGTTGCAGGTAAGAAGCGACTATTTCATCACCCCAGAGCACGGCGATCCACCCCGCAATGGCCAGATAAGGCCCGAAAGGTAGCGCAGCGCCCATCTGCGTGCGCTTCAAACGCACCAGCGTCAGCCCGATCAACGCCCCCACCAGCGAGGCCAGCATCAAGGTCAGCGGCAAAATCTGCCAACCGCCCCAGGCCCCGAGCATGGCCAGCAGCTTGAAGTCGCCAAAGCCCATGCCCTCCTTGCCGGTCACCAGCTTGAACACCCAGTACACCGTCCACAGGCTCAGGTAACCCGCCACCGCGCCCCACACCGCGTCGGCCAGCGGCACCAGCAGCCCGAAGGCGTTGACCACCAGCCCCAGCCACAACAGCGGCAGCACCAGCACATCCGGCAGCAACTGGTGCTCGGCATCGATCAGGCTCAAGCCGATCAGCCCCCAGGTCAGCAGCATCACCGCCAGCGCTTCCACCCCCGGCCCGAAATGCCACGCCACCAGCAGTGACAGCAGGGCAGTGGCCAGCTCCACCAGTGGATAACGCGCACTGATCCGCGCCTTGCACCCCGAGCAACGCCCGCGCAAGGCCACATAACTCAACACCGGAATGTTTTCCCACGCCCGGATCGGGCGCTGGCAATGGGGGCAACGCGAAGCCGGCAAACACAGGTCGAAGCGCTCGTGCTCGGCCTGCGGCAGCCCCAGCACCTCCTGCGCCTCGCGCTGCCACTGGCGCTCGAGCATCAGCGGCAGCCGGTACGCCAGCACATTGAGAAAACTGCCCACCAGCAACCCCAGCACCGCGGCCAGGGCATAAAAGAACGGCGGATGATCGACGATTACGGCCCAGGCATTCATATTCAGATCAGGCTACCCAACTGGAAGATCGGCAAGTACATCGCCACGACAAGGCCCCCCACCAGCAGCCCGAGGATCAGCACGATGGCCGGCTCCAGCAGCGTGGTCAACTGCTCCAGCGCCTGGCTCACCTGCTCTTCGTAATGTAGCGCGGCCTTGTCCAGCATGGTGTCGAGGGTGCCGCTGGCCTCGCCGACCGCCACCAGCTGGCGCAGCAGCGGCGGGAACAGCCCGTCCGCCTCCATCGCCTGTTGCAGGCTTGCCCCA
Organism: Pseudomonas sp. TE6283; assembly: GCF_054060555.1. NCBI lineage: Bacteria > Pseudomonadati > Pseudomonadota > Gammaproteobacteria > Pseudomonadales > Pseudomonadaceae > Pseudomonas > Pseudomonas sp. TE6283. The sequence continues at coordinate 217,009 of NZ_JBSSDH010000008.1, read as the reverse complement.
TTGGCCACGCCCTGGCGCAACGCCAGGATCGCCCGCTCATGCAGGCAGTTGCCACTGACCGGCGCCACCGTTGCCAGCGCATCCAGCAACGCCACGCCGGCTGTATAAGAAGTCGCCAGGCTGCGCGCAAACCGCGCCAACGCCGCCTGCCCGAGCAAGGTGCCAACCACCGGCACCCGCAGCCCCCAGCGCACCATCCACAGCCGCGCCGGCAGATGCCGCCGATAAACCTCCCGCCCTCCAACTCCCATCGCAGTTATCAACAGCACCAGCCACCCCACGTGATTGCCCAGCCCTGTGGATAAATCGATCACCCACTGCGTGAACGCCGGCAGCGCCTTGTCGAAACTGGCGAACAGCCCCTGAAAGCGCGGCACCACCTCCAGCAGCAGCAACGCCGCCACCCCAAGCCCGGTCAGCAGCAACAGCGCCGGATACAGCATCGCCTTGCGCACCTTCTGCCGCAGCGCCTGGCGCTTCTCCAGCATGCCCGCCATCTGCTCCAGCTGCCGGTCCAGCGTGCCCGATTGCTCGCCCACCCGCACCAGGTTGCAGTACAGCGCATCGAACCACGCCGGGTGCCGCTGCAACGCCTCCGCCAGCCCAAGCCCTGCCGCCACATCCTGTTTCAACCGCGCCAGCAACGCCGCCATGCCGCTGTCCACCGTGCTACGCGCCATCACCTCGAACGCCTGCAACAACGGCACCCCCGCCGTCAGCAAGGTCGCCAGCTGCCGGCTGAACCCCGGCGCATCCGCCTTGCCCGCCCGCTGCGGCCACCGCCACTGCAACCCACCTGCCAACCTCACCCGCGTGGCCCGGATGCCCTGGCGTTGCAGCCAGGCCTGCACGAACGCCGGGCTGCGCCCCGGTTGCTGGCCGTGTTGACGAGCGCCGGAGGCATCGATGCCCTCCCAGGCGTAGAGGCGGGTAGACGGTGGCATGCGAAGGTCCTTTGCAGTGCGGCGACAAGCCCCGTAACAGCTTGCCGGGCCCGAGGGCGGGCGCGTTTCCATGACGCTCACTAGAGTAGTTCAGCGAAGATGACGCCCTGCCGTGCAGGGGTGACAAAAGGTGTCGGTTCAGGCCTACTGCGCGCCTGCCGGCCGGGGCGCCGAAAAGATGAACATGCGCCGACCGCGCCTCCATGTATTACGAAGGAAGACCGTTCATGAAAGGGCAACGAGGTATCACCCTGATCGAACTGATGATCGTCGTCGCGATCATCGGCATCCTGGCGACCATCGCCATCCCCATGTACACCAACCACCAGGCCCGGGCCAAAGCCGCCGCGGCGCTGCTGGAAATCTCCGCGCTGAAAACGCCGATGGATATCCGCCTGAACGAAGGCAAGGACGTGCCCGACGTCGCCAGCCTCGGCGGCCAGCCGGCCACCGCCCATTGCGCGATCACCGCCAGCGGCACGGCGGCCGACGGCACCGCCAGCATCGCCTGCACCCTGGCCGACGCACCGGCCAATGTGCTGGGCAAGACCGTGACCCTGGCCCGCACCCAGGCCGGGTGGACCTGCGTGACCACGGTGGAGGAAGACCTCGCGCCGAATGGCTGCAAGGCGCCGTGAAAGTGAGGTGAAACAGAGGTTTGCGTAACGGACACGGCAATGGTACGTTGCGCAACACGCCGGTGTAGCTCAGTCGGTAGAGCAGCGCACTCGTAACGCGAAGGTCGCAGGTTCGATTCCTGTCTCCGGCACCAGAATTGTCGATAGTGTTTAGTTACCCTATCGGGCTGATGAACCGCCTTCGGGCGGTTTTTTGCTTTTTAGGTCGGGCAAGGCGTTTCGCCTGCGAGAGGCTGGTCGCGACGCTTGGGGAGGGGTATCCATGAATCCGTTCAAGTCGCGTTCTGAGAAGGTCAAAAGCCCCTTCGCTGAGTTCATTCGCAATGCGAAAGCTGACGTGAAGAAGCGCGTTTACACAGCCGTCCTGGTTGAGGCTACTAAGCGACAGAACGAGATCATTGTTGCAGCCCAAGAAAAGAGCGTGTGATCAAAAATGCGTTACACGAAGCCCGGCTAAAAGTCGGGCTTTTCTTTGGAAAGGAACCAAGGGTAGTCCATGTGGTTGGCTGTGATGCTGATTGCACAATGGAGTTATGGCTGAAACCATTCAGTCACATGCTTCCGCCCCTGTCCCGTCAGAAAATAAATCTGTCACCCTTTTTCAGGTAGGCACCATGCCGACTAGTGGCACTTTGACTCATTTGGAAACATGTATATAGTGCCAAAATAACCACACCAGTCACAGGGATGTTGAAATGAAAAAGCGCGATTTCCTACTGCCCCTTGCCACTCTGACTGCCGCCGTAACCGCTACCCAAGCACCAGCCTCCACTGCGACGATCCACGCCGTTAAGGCAGATGGAAGTCAAGGCATTGAGGCGCAAAGTACAGCATTGCCAATTGTTCAGGTTGGCGAGCAAATGGTCACTGGGCGTCAAGGTGACAACCTATTCAGCTTTATCCTTAAGCGTGGTGAGAACGGTCAGATGTTCGCTGCCCACCACTCGCACAGTTCACATGCGTCCCACAGCTCTCACAGTTCGCACTACTCGAGCCGCTAATGGCTGGCCTGGCTGAGCTGACCTTCGACAGCAAGCTGTACGGAGCAGAAGCAATCCAAAAGGCCGCATACCGCGCTATGAGTGCCTTTACCCTCGACTTGACCGTCGATGGTGAAAGCATTCACTGCAGGTTGGTGGGCAACATCACAACCGAGCAGGACGTGTTCGAGCGTGCCGTTGAGGAGTTCCGGAAAGACGTGCTCGATTATCAGTTGCGTGCACAGCTCCAGGCTGAGACGGCTCCCATTCGCAACCTCATCATGGGATTGGCATTTTCCAACGCTAGGTTGAACTGAAGTGAGTAAATTCCAAGGTTTGGAAGCCTATACCCGGCAAGATGGATATGAGCTGCTGCCGTTCAAGTTTGATCGTCTTGACGGCGATGATTACGTCATCACCAATATGATCGGCGAGCACCTCGTTGTGCCGATGGTGGATTTACTTGCAGTCCTCAAAAAAGAGCTAGGAACGGATCATCCTCTTTACGCATCCCTCCGCGCCAAGCATTTCATCCGTCATACTGATGAGCAGGCCCCTCTAGATCTACTCGCGTTGAAACTGCGTACAAGACTCTCGCGATTGAAGGGCTTTACCAGCCTGCACATCTTCGTTGTGACACTGCGCTGTGACCACAGCTGTCCCTACTGTCAGGTCTCACGGCAAATGGACAGCGAGACGTCGTTCGACATGACGCCTGCTATGGCGGAAAAGGCTCTGGATTTCGTCTTTCGCTCTCCCAACCCTGCTATCAAGATCGAATTCCAAGGCGGTGAGCCACTGTTGAACTTTGAGATGGTGCGTTTTGTGGTGGAGGCTGCGAAGCGGCGGAACATAGACGAGAAGCGTGATTTAGAGTTCGTTATCGCCACCACATTGTCGTTACTCACCGATGAAGTACTCGCGTTTTGCCACGAGCATGGCGTAATTCTTTCGACGTCGCTCGATGGTCCTGCCGACCTGCACAATGCGAATCGCCCGCGCGTCGGCCGCGATAGCTTCGAACGCTTCGAAGCAGGTCTAGCCAAAGCTCGCAATGTCCTAGGTGTGGACAGTATTAGCGCGTTAATGACAACCACGGACAAGAGCTTGTCTCGTGTCCGGGAGATCATTGATGAATATGTTCGACTGGGCTTTAACGGCATTTTCCTGCGAGCACTTTCTCCGTATGGTTTTGCGATAAAGACTCGTAAGTTCATGACTTATGATACGGAGCGCTGGCTGGAGTTTTATAAAGAAGGGCTTTCCTATATTCTTGAGCTTAACAAGGCTGGCATCCCTTTCGTTGAGCACTATGCATCCTTGATTCTCAAGAAAATGCTGACGAGCAACGACCCAGGCTATGTGGACCTGATGAATCCCGCCGGTGCCGGTATTGCTGCAATCGTCTTCAACTACGATGGTTCTGTATATGCTTCGGACGAAAGTCGGATGCTTGCAGAGATGGGGGACCAGTCTTTCCGGTTGGGTAACGTCCTGACTGACAGCTACGAAGACATTATCCTATCCGATGCACTGCTCGATGCCTTGGAGCAATCTTTTACTCTGAGCGCGCCAATGTGCTCAGACTGCGCTTTTGAACCCTATTGCGGCGCCGAGCCGGTGTTCCATCATGCTATCTTCAAGGATGTATTGGGCAGAAAGTCAGAATCATCATTCTGCAAGCGAAACATATCGATCTTCAAACACCTGATTGGTCTGATGCAGTCAGACGCATCTATTCGCCGCCTCTTCATACAGTGGGCTAATGCATGCTGAAACTCTCTGGAAAGGTTGGGCATATTCAACTGATAGAAGTTCAGAACCATTCCTTGTTACTGCAGGTCAGCACAAATCCGATGCTCCCTAAAGTACTGCGGGCGACTCGAGCCTTTTTAGTTTCTACTAAGGATTTACCTGAAGGCTATCAGCACTACCTGATTCCCGAGTCTATTGGATGGCGTGCGGAAGAACTGAAGGGGAAGAGCTCATACACCCTGCTGCCCAACGACTATGACTATCTGGGGCACGACGACATTATCCGGTTGGATGGCCGGGCTATTCGAGTGCTTTTCAGGGCCAAGTCCGGTCACAACTCGCTATTGGTGACTGAGCAATGTAACCACTACTGTTTGATGTGCTCTCAACCACCTAAGAACATTGACGACAGCTGGATCCTTGACGAGCTCGAGGCGCTGATTCCTTTGATCCCTAGGGGGACCCCGGAGGTGGGGTTTTCGGGTGGAGAACCTACCCTAGCTGGGGAGCGGTTCATCAATCTCATCCGGATGATGAAGTCGTATCTGCCGAGAACAGTTGTCCACGTGCTTTCGAACGGGCGTAGTTTTGCCGACGAGCATTATGCTCGACAGTACGCAGAAATTGAGCATCCCGATATCATGATCGGAATCCCACTTTACTCCGATGATCCTAGCTTGCACGACTACATTGTCCAAGCGCCGGGAGCATTTCAGGAGACCGTCCAGGGGATACTGAACCTTAAGCGTCTTGGCCAAAAGGTTGAGATTCGGATTGTTTTGCACAAGCAGTCGATCATTCGCCTGCCGCAACTGTGCGAATACATTGCGCGCAACCTTCTGTTTGTCGATCACGTGACGTTGATGGGATTGGAAATGATCGGTTTTACGCGCGCCAATCTGGGCGCGCTGTGGATTGATCCTGCCGACTATCGAGACGTTCTAAGTGAGGCTGTCGGTATTTTGGCCGCCTATCGCATGAACGTATCCGTTTATAACCACCAATTGTGTCTCGTGAACGAAGACATCCTTCCCTACTACCGCAAGTCCATAAGCGATTGGAAGAATGAGTACGTGCCAGAATGCGAAGGCTGCGCGCGCAAGTCACAGTGTGGTGGCTTCTTTTCTTCGGGGGTAATTAATGGATATAGCAAAGCGATCACCCCGTTCCTGTCATGACACCTTCTAGCTAAAGGTTAAGTCATGGCGCTCACTCTAAGGCTAGTAACCCTAATGATAGTCTAAAAATGTCCGGTTATAACTAACCTTATTAATTGTGGATATCCTTTGAGGTGCGTTTGTAGAGATCGAATACAGGGTTGGCGTTAAAAGTCCATTAGATTTCAGTTTCGCGAAGTTAGGGCGCCACGCTCAACGAAAAATAAATCCCTCCCCATTATTCTTTCTTTGTCTGATGCATTTCCGGATCGCGTTTGCCTGGTCGAACTGGGAGCATGGATGATGGTGGTGTCGGGAGTCGTGCCCTGACGCAACGACAGGCATTTGTCTTGCAGGTAGTTGTTGATGGTTTCCGGAATCCCTGCCGCGAGCTAATGCTTCTCCAGCGGGGGGGGGAATTCATGATCGTCGTATCTTCGGTAATAGGCGCGCAAGCGCCATGGTTTCCATTGGGTATGGCATGCGACCACCGCTGGCCTTTGGATCAAGCGGCTCAATCAATGCCGCCAAACCGCTCCACGGTATGACCTGCTCCATCTCGGCCAGGAAGCGCTCACGGCGGGTTTGCTTGCGCTTACCGGCGTACTCGAAATCGGAAAGGCTTATCTGACTCATGGGCCAGGCTTGTTGAGGGGCTGAACGAAAGGCTATTTCAGCACAGCTCGAGCAACTGTGTTGACTTGACCAGAGATTCCTTATGAAGAGAGGTTGGGGATGAGCATGCTGTTCGAGACAGGTGGTGAAGGACTTGTGGTGGCGTTTTGCCAGGCGTAATATGTCTTGAAATATTACGTCGAATTAATAAAAGGAATTACGCATGCCAGGACTGGAGTTTTACTATTCAAGCGAATTTGATTTTGACAAAATTGATGGCGTTCACTTACTGCAGGACCACGTCGGTACCTATTACCCCAAGGCTTGGGATGATTATGGTTATACAGTTACATTTCAGGTTCATTATGTAGAGAATGGCAAGCGAGAGTCTTTGGGGCGCACAAAAATACTTGTGAAGGGGTATGATGACTCTTCAAGGTTTTTTGCAACCTCCAGTGATAAGCATGGAGGAAGTGTTCGGATCACGGCGCTTCTTGATCATGAAAAGGTAGTTTCCTTAGCGTCAGATATTGATTATTATCGCAGAATTTATGCACTAATTCCCCAAAGGGCGGAGGATTATCTACGCCAGATATGTGATGGGAGTTATAATTTGCAAAAGTACGGCGATTTTTCGACTTGGGAGGGATTCGAACTTTCCCTATTTAGAGATCGTCTTGCTAAGGCTATTTTGAAGAAAGGCTACCAAATAGCGCTCGGAGGCTATGAAGCTCAAGAGCGGTTTTCGTTTGAGTTAGAGGGGCTTCCGGATAACTTTGATTCTGTTGAATTTAATTTTGACAATGCTAGGAAGTTGGGGCGTACTAACATAAATTTGCTAATTGGACGTAATGGGTCCGGAAAAAGCCACGTCCTTCGTCATTTGGTTGACCTGGTTACAGGGGTGGAAAAGCATACGGAAAGTTGGCCGTTTTTTCACAAAGTTATTGTGGCAGCCTATTCACCATTTGAGACCTTCAAGACGGAGGTTGAATTATCAAGCGCCCTCGCAAGCCAAGTCAGAAAACTCCAGGCTGGCGATACTGACGAAAGTGATCTGACTGCTGAAGAAGAGCAGGAAAGGCGTCGGCGCCTTGTCAATGAATACGTCTACATTGGCTTCCGTGATCCAGCGGGAGATTTTTCTCTATCGTGGCCCAAAGAGAGCAGCGCTCGAGCACTCCATAGGATTGTGCAATATGATGCAGAGAACGAGTGGGTTAAAGCCAGTCGTTTCGATCTTCTGTTTGATACGTTGTCCCGCTCAATCGATTTTGATGCGGTTCAAGTATTCAAGGAAAATGGTTCGCCGATAGTACTCAGTCGTGATACGGATGTTGAGCGACTGAGGCTCGCTAAATGTCAAGATTTTAGTTATATCTCAGGTATGGAGTTTCTTAAGGAGGGTGTAGTTGTTCCGCTGAGCTCCGGGCAAACTATCTATTCCTATCTGTTGCCAAACTTGGTGTCCGAAGTGGACGAGGAGAGCTTAATCATTCTTGATGAACCGGAACTGTATCTTCATCCATCAATGGAGGTCGGGCTCCTAGATATGTTGAAGCAGTTGCTTGCAGCCACTCGGTCCAATGCCGTCATTGCTACGCACTCTACAATCTTGGCAAGAGAAGTTGAGCAGTCTGCAATTTCAGTGTTGCGTAAGGTGGAAGGCAGGACAGAGGTATCGCGGCCAAACTTTGAAACGTTTGGCCAGACCGTAGAACTTATCATGGGGTTGGCCTTTGATGATTACCAGACGCGGAAACCCTATGAGGACTCAATCGACAAGGCTGTTGCTGATTGCGCAAGCCCAGAAGAGGCTTTTGAAAAACTCGGCCCTAAAGTGGGTGACGAAGCGCTGGCGTACTTGAGTGGTAAAGTGATCGCAAGTGAAGAGAATGTGAAGCCTCAAATAGAGCGGAGGCCGGAATGAAGGACCTCTCATACCTACGAGAAGGGCCGGGTTGCTCTTGGTTTAAAGTGGCTATTGGTTCAGGTAAAACAAATGCCGCTATTCTTGAACTTGTGAGATGTGCGGTTTATGAGAGGTATCGAGAATTCGACGGTTTTATGGCGGTGTATGATACGGAACCGCGCAAAACCGGAATTTCAATTTCTGGTCATGTACTAAGGGAGTTTTATGAGCGCCCTCCTTCTGCATTGAAGCTGCTGTTACAAGCACGTAGACGAGATCATGCCTTAGATGAGTGCCCAAGCTGCGGATCTCCTCGTCCTCCGGAAACGCTAGATCATTTCTTGCCGAAAGAGGACTGGCCTGAGTATGCAATATTTTCAGACAATCTCGTACCCCAGTGTCGGGGGTGTGCTCCCATTAAAGGAGTAAAATATTTTAGTAAGAAAGAAAAACAATCGCTCTTTCTTCATCCCATGTATAGCCCGGAGTTATCAACTTTAAGGTTCAAGATTCATGTCAAGATGGTGGGTGGAAAACCTAATTTTTCTCCAGTATTTAGTATCCCGGAAAGTGTTGCGGAGAGTGATCTGGAGAGGGTGATTCTTCACTTGGATAGTCTGCAGGTCAGGGCGCGAATCGTGTGTTTCTGTCGTGAAGAATATCGTCATTGGATAAGGCTCGCTCAGAGCAAGCCTTGCGACATCAAGTCTATGTTGGAGTCCAGGCTTAGTGAACGAGTATGCGACCCGTACCCTAATAATTGGGCCACAGCTTTCTATAAAGGTATTCTTGACAGTCCAGATGCTGTGCGCGACCTCCAGCAGCATATTGTGAGCAAACCTCCGAAACCCAGCGAAAAGCATCGGTTCTTTTAACCTAACTTCACTCGATCAACACGTTGTACCAGGTGTACGGCCACCAACCGTCCGTCTCCGCACTGTCCGCCTGTATCCGATCCAGCTTCATGTGCTGGAGGAGGGCCTGTCTCATGACAGTCCCTCTACCCATTCATTGTGAGATAGGTCGTTTCCCGCAGCATCCATCGCCTTTTCCCAGCGCTACCAAGCTTGCATTAGCAGCCCCCAAGGAATAAATTCCCTCCGTCGCGGCCATTTCCGCGACCGGGTTTGGCGACCCGACCGAAAAAGGCGCAACGGCGCCCCGATCACGATTGCAGGCGCTTTTTTTGTGTCCGCAGTTCCGTGTAATGGCGGCTGTGCGTGGGAGACCTTCGGGTCTGCCGGGTTCCTTTTCCTCGGTTCGCCAACCTGCGTACAGCTGCCACCCTATTCGTTTGGCGACGATGGTGTGGTGCTTCAACCGAAAAGGACCTCATGCATGCATTTCGCAAATCTGTACAGGATCCTCGCATCCGCTCTCCGCCGGCCAAACTCTGTGGCCACCTCATCCCCAAATTTCTACCCGATTGACAGCCAGTCCCTCGCCACCCGCGCCAACCGGGAGGTGCCCCATGCCTGACCATGAACGCCTGTCCACCCTCCAGAGCTACGTCTGGACCCTCGAACTGCTCGGCGAAGCGCTGGTCCAGCATGACGAAGTGCTGGAGTGCGAGCACAACCTGCAACTGAGCTTCCGCAACACAGCGGGAATTCACCAGGCGATCCGGATCATCAGCCGGTTGGCCAGCGAGCAGTTCGGCAAGCTGGAGGCGATGAAAGAAGAGAGTGTTTCGGGAGACTGATTCTGCGCATCATCGGGGCCGCTTTGCGGCCCTATTACGTGGTGTGCCCTGATCGGGCACCACATGATCCGTCGCGGCATTCAAGAACATGCCTGGCCAGCAACGCTCTTGCTACCTGAGCTATGTGAGCGGTTGCTGTGCCTGCCGTATCCCAGTGCATCTCGGGTACTTCGAACAACCGTAGAACGATTTCCCTGCGTGCCGTCCACGCCTGGCCATCCGCTGAACCATACTGCTCCCGCAGTTTGGACAGAGACCTTCAGCGTCCCATGCTTCACGCGGAAGAACTTGCGGGACTGGAATGACAGGAGTTTTTCGTTCCCGGCTTCTCAGCCTGCGCCAGGACGGATAGAAGAGCCAGGCGAGTGGAGCTCCGAAGAAAAGCAGCATGACGACTATTGCCAGCCATCGCTTCTCTGATCGAGTTAAATAACCCCCCCTGCTGTAACCGTCACTACCAGAGCTTGATCCTCTGCCAGATGAGTAGGAGTAGCTGGTGCTACTGTACAACGATGCAGACCCAGCTCCTGAAGGTGGATGAGAATTAAGGGGAGGCCTTGGAATGAACTGGTGGTTAGGCCCGGGTTTCGAGTGGAGCGTAACCGAGACGTACGGGAATGGGAGCACGGAGCTCAGGGCCAGCTCATGCCACTTGGCGTGCTGCTTAACACACCCTGACATCAGCAAGGATGTCAGTATTGTTGCGACACACGGGACGATTTTGATTGCCATTGGCTATTCCCTGCCGGTGAGGAATAGTGTTTTACACCGTGCTCCCCTTCGAAAACAAATAGCCGCCTGCGGAGCGACCGACCAGATCAGGCAGGGCTTTGTGCATAGCCATCAATTGCTGGATTGAGCAAGGATAATGAGTGACTGAGCATGGTCGCTGCTGGATCTGATCGAGCGCCACTTGCACCGTCCCGTTTTCAACCATCGCTAGAACAATATGGCTGCTTCACCCACCCCCATCTCGTATCATCAGCGCCTTCGCATCCGGAACGAACTGTGTGAAATCGCCAACTGGAAAAGCGCCAACTGCCGCTGATGGGCCGAAGTGGGACGTCGCCGAGGCTGTCAATCAGCTCTCGTGGGACGACTTGCGCATCATCAAGACGCTCAGTGATTGCGGCAATCGTGCGGCGACGGCCAAGAAGCTTGGCATCAATGTCTCCACCGTTTCGCGCCGGGTTGCCCAGGTCGAGCGAACGCTCGGCATCGCGCTGTTCGACCACCGCAAGTCAGGCTATCTGCTCACCGCCGAGGGCGCGGAATTGCGAGCACTCGCCGAGCGCGTGGAGCTGGATATCGTCAGCGTCACGCGGCGTGTTTCACGTTCAGGCCAAGGCCCCTTGGGGAAACTTCGCATCACCACCAGCGACTCGCTGCTGCTGTACTTCTTCACCCCCATCATCGCGGACTTCAAGGCCCTGAACGAGGGGATCAGCCTCGAGGTGCTGGTGGGCAATGAAACCCTCAGCCTCGCCCGGGATGAATCGGATATCGCCATTCGGGCGACGAGAAAACCTGCGGAGAGCCTGGTGGGCCGAAAACTGGCGAACATTGCCTGGGCACCTTACTGCAGCGCCAAGCAGGTGACCGCCGAGCCCCTGTTCGCAGAGGGGCAGGCATGGGTGTCCTACTCGGCGGCGCTCTGCGGTTTGCGGGCGACAAGCTATGTCGAAAGCAGGGTCGCCGCTGAACGCATTGCCTACCGCACCGATTCCGTTGCAGCCGCAAGCGTCGCCATCGCGGCGGGCCTGGGGTATGGATTCCTGCCCTGCATGCTGGGCGACATCACCCCGGGGTTGGTACGCGCAGGCCCGGTGGTGCCAGAGCTTCAGGACGAATTGTGGCTGCTGACGCACCAGGACATTCGCAAGTCGTGGCGCGTCAAGGCATTCATGACCTTCTGCGCCGCTGCCGTGGCCAGTCAAAAGCCCTTGGTCGAGGGGCAGTCGGTACTCCCGGTCAGCTGATCGCAACCGGGAGTGCAGCTTAGATTTCCCGGGCGCCAATCACGGCCTTGCAGGCGATCTCGATCAATTGCGGGCGCTGGGCAAGCCGCGACACCCCAATGATATTGCTCGCGCACTGAGGCCGCTCAGTGCCATAGGCCGCCTTGCGCACTTTGCCGACCACCGCGAAGGCGGCGTCCATGTCCAGTACATAAAGCGTTTCCTCGACAACGTCTTGCAGCGTCGCGCCATACAAGGCGAGCAGCTTTGAGATGTTGTCGTAGGCGACCTGCATCTGCTCGCCCATCGACGAAAAGTCACTGGGCTTGCCGTCGGAGTTCAGCGGCGCCGGGGCCAGCAGATTACCGGCCTCGTCATGGTTGAACTGGCCTGATACGTAGATCTCGTTGCCTACCCGCCGTGCCTGCGGATAGCCATACGCCTCCTCCCAGGAAACGCCCCAGTAGGCGGTCTGCTTGTTGAACGGTTGTGAAGCTGCCATTGCATTCTCCTGCACATGACGGACCGGCTTGATCCGAATGGAACGGCGAATGCTAGCAGCGCGGTCGCGTATTCAATGGCGCAAAAATGAGCCGGTAGAGGCGCAAAAGTGCGCCACCGAGAGGCGCTTTGTTTCGTTATCTTTTGCTCGTCCTCAAGCAACGACGCTGAGGTGCGTACTCGTGACTACGGCAATGCCCGCAACGTGCGGGCCCCGAAACGGGTGCGATCGAACTTCATCAAATTGAAAGGAAACAACAATGAGCAATCCTAAGACTGAAGTCCTGACCCCGTTCAACAGCCAACTGATCTTCATCGACCAGCAGCCGCAGATGGCCTTCGGCGTTCAGAGCATCGACCGGCAAACACTGAAGAACAACACCGTTGGCCTGGCCAAGGCCGCGAAGATTTTCAATATCCCCACCACCTTCACCACGGTCGAGACGCAAAGCTTCTCGGGCCACACCTACCCCGAGCTGCTCGCGGTGTTCCCCGACGCGCCGCTGCTGGAGCGCACCTCGATGAACTCCTGGGATGACCAGAAGGTGCGCGACGCCCTCAAGCGCAATGGCCGCAACAAGATCATCGTCTCCGGCCTGTGGACCGAGGTCTGCAACGCCACCTTCGCCCTGTCGGCAATGAACGATGCCGGCTATGAAATCTACATGGTCGCCGACGCCTCCGGCGGCACCACCAAGGAAGCCCACGATTACGCCATGCAGCGCATGATCCAGGCCGGCGTGGTGCCGGTGACCTGGCAGCAGGTACTGCTGGAATGGCAGCGGGATTGGAAGAACCGCGACACCTACGACGCCGTGATGGAGCTGGTCAAGGAACATTCCGGTGCCTATGGCATGGGCGTCGACTACGCCTACACCATGGTGCACAAGGCGCCTGAGCGCGTTCAGCATGGCCCCACCCTGGCGCCTGTCGCTGCTGTCTGAGCCTTTGCCAGCCCCTGTCCTGGGGGCTGTTCACTGACGTGCGAAGGGTGCGCAGTCGGCTGATCCGAATCAACGAGCCTGGCCTGGAACCTCTGGGGTTTCCAGCGCCCAGCGCTGTTCGCGTCAGGCGCTCGCATCCTGCTACCTGGATTGATGGGTGTGTATGAACAAGGACAACTCTACCGTGCTGGCGACGCTGACACTGGCTTCGACAGGGCAGCTCAAATCCTGGCAGTTGAGAACGGCCAAACAGCTGATGCTGGAGAGGCTGGATACCTGCCTGTCAGTGACTGAAATCGCCCAAGCGTGCGCATTGTCGCGCAGCCACTTCTCACGCATGTTCAAGGAAAGTACCCGGATGTCCCCGCAGCAATGGCTGCGTGAACAGCGGGTGATGAAGAGCAGGGAGCTATTGAAGACTTCCACGATGTTGCTCGCAGAGATCGCACTGGAATGCGGCTTCTGCGATCAATCGCACTTCTGCCGCACCTTCGTGAAGGCTGAAGGCATGACACCGAAGGCTTGGCAGCAACAAGCCGTCTGCACGTGACCATCTGACTACCGTCTCAACAGAAACAGGGGAAATGAATTGAACGTTTTGACCAAAACACTCGCGGGCTCGCTGCTTGCCTTGTCGATCGGTAACGCATTCGCCGACGCTGGCGTCGAGCACAACACCCAGGCATTCCTCGATGCCTTGAACGCGGGCGGTGGCAAACCCATCGAGCAGCTTTCGCCGAAGGATGCCCGCGCGGTGCTGAGCGGCGCCCAGGCTGGGGTGAAACTGACACTGCCCAAGGCGGATGTCAGCGAGAAGACCATCACCGTCGATGGTCAGGCCATCCGCTTGACCATCGTGCGCCCGGCGGGTGTGAAGGGGACCTTGCCGGTGTTCATGTACTTCCACGGCGGCGGTTGGGTGCTCGGCGACTTCCCGACCCATGAGCGCCTGGTGCGCGACCTGGTCGTCGGGTCCGGGGCGGTGGCGGTGTTCGTCAACTACACCCCGTCCCCTGAGGCGCACTACCCGACGGCGATCAACCAGGCCTACGCGGCAACCCGATGGGTGGCCGAGCACGGCAAGGACATCAATGTCGACGGCAAGCGCCTGGCGGTCGCGGGCAACAGCGTCGGCGGCAACATGGCGGCGGTGGTCAGCCTGATGGCCAAGGACAAAGGCACCCCGGCCATCAAGTACCAGGTGCTGCTGTGGCCGGTGACCGACGCCAACTTCGAGACCGCGTCGTACAACCAGTACGCCGAGGGGCACTTCCTCACCCGCAACATGATGAAGTGGTTCTGGGACAACTACACCACCGACCCCAAGCAACGTGCCGAGATCTACGCCTCGCCGCTGCGCGCGACCACCGAGCAGTTGCAAGGCCTGCCGCCAGCGTTGGTGCAGACCGCGAGTGCCGATGTGCTGCGTGATGAAGGCGAAGCCTATGCTCGCAAGCTGGACCAAGCCGGCGTGCCGGTCACGGCGGTGCGCTACAACGGCATGATCCATGACTATGGCTTGCTGAACGTGGTCAGCCAGGTGCCGGCGGTACGTTCTGCGATGCTGCAGGCTGGCGAGGCGCTGAAAGTGCATTTGAAGTGAGCCCACCCAAGCCCGCAAGTGGATGCCATGAGCGGGCGATCAATGCGGGAAACGAAAAACCCGCCAGACAGCGGGCTTTTTCGTTTCTGGTTTAGCGGTAGCGATCGGCAACGTATCGCCAGTCGGCCCTACCAGAACCACCCACCCCGCGCGAGCTCCTGCTCGCAACTCCGATACTGCGCCCCGAACACCGAAGCCCGGGCCTGGACCTTCTGCGAGACGTTCTTCAGCCACGGCTTGGCGTCGTAGCTGCGGTTGCGGTAGCCGCCCCAGCCTTCGTGGTAATTCAGGTACTGGCCATAGGCGTCCCACTTGGACACGCCGTTGACCTGCTGGCTCTTCTGCATGTACCAGCCCATGAAGTCGATCGCGTCGGCGAAGTCGTCGCGGGCGGCGCCCCAGCCGCCGGCATCGCGCTTGTAGTCGGCCCAGGTCTCGTCCTTGGCCTGGGCGTAGCCGTAGGCGCTGCTGACCCGGCCCCAGGGGATGAAACCGAGGAAGTAGTAGCGCGGCGGCAGGGCGTCGTGCTTGAACGAGGACTCCTGGTACATCATCGCCATCGGCACCTGCACCGGCGCACCCCAGCGCGCCTGCATCTTCAGCGCCGCCTCGTGCCATTTCGGCTTCTCGCGGAAGATCTCGCAGAGGTTGTCGGGGTTGGCCGGGGGCTTGGTGGCGCAGCCGGCAAGGAGCAGGAGCAGGGCTGGCATCAAGAGCCGAAGCATGGAGAGTTTCCTTTGGCAGACGTCGGGGGCGCGGGTTGCTGGCGCTTTATACCTGCTTTGGCGAGACATATGAATCAGCGGCCGGTTGCGCGATGCCGAGCCGGACACGGCAGGACGGTCGTCGCCCATGTATCGACGGGTAGGAATATCGGGTTTATATTTCTTGGTAATTTTATAGATTCGTAAACCGAGGGAGATAGCCGATGATCGGCGAGCGGCTCAAACGTGCCCGCGCTGCTGCTGGCCTGTCGATGCAGGCGCTAGGTGATCAGGTGGGCGTGAGCGCCAACATGGTCAAGAAGTATGAACATGACCAGAGCATGCCCAGTTCCGGCGTGCTCGTGCGTTTGTGCAAGGCGCTGTCGGTGCGCGCCGAGTACTTTTTCCGCCCTGCCACGGTCGAGCTGGCGGGTGTCGAGTATCGCAAGCGTTGCAGCACGCCCAAGGCGATCCTCAAGCGCATCGAGGCCGATGTGCTGGATCAGGCGGAGCGTTGGCAGGAGCTGATCAATCTATGGCCGGATTATCCCGTGCAGGCGTTCAGCGGGCCGGCAGGGCTGCCCGCGCAGTTGGATTCGCTGCAGGCGGTCGACAACCTGGCGGACCAGGTGCGGCAGCTGTGGGGCCTGGGGGCGAGCCCGATTCCCGATTTGATCGACGTGCTGGAGACGCATGGGATTCTGGTGATCATCACCCAGGTCGATGCGCAGGCGAAGTTCGATGGCTTGCAGGCCAGCGTGGCGGGGCAGCCGGTCATCGTGGTATCGGCCGACTGGCCGGGTGACCGGCAGCGGTTCACCTTGGCCCACGAACTTGGTCACTTGCTGATGCATGGTCGGTTGGCCGAAGGGCTGGACGAGGAAAAGGCCTGTAACCGTTTTGCCTCGGCATTGCTGGTGCCGGCCAGCGCAATGCGGCAGCATCTGGGCCACAAACGCCACATGCTGGAGGTGCGCGAGTTGTATCTGCTCAAGGCGGAATTTGGCCTCAGCATGCAGGGTTGCCTGTACCGCGCCGGGGACCTGGAGATTATCCCGCACGCTGTGCGCGAGCGGCTGTTCATGGTGTTCGTCAAACAGGGCTGGCGCAAACAGGAGCCAGGGGCTGCGTACCGGCAGGAAACCACACGGCTGTTCCAGCAACTGGTCTACCGCGCGCTGGGGGAGGGGATTATCGGTGAGTCCAAGGCGGCGGAGCTGCTGGGCATGACGGTCTATCAGTTCCACCAGGCGCGCAAACTGGAGTTACTGGATGCAGCTGCTCATCAGTGATGCCAACATCCTGATCGACCTTGAAGAGGGAGAGCTGCTGGGTCAACTCTTCACGCTGCCTTACCAGTTCACTGTGCCGGATATCCTCTATTTCGATGAGCTTGAAGCCCAGCATGCGCATCTGCTGGGCCTGGGGCTCGAGGTGGCTGAGCTCAACCCTGCCACCATGCTCTATGCCGTGGAGTTGGTTGGCCGGGTCAGGGGGCCTAGCCGTAACGATTGCTTCGCGTTGGCGCTGGCCAGGCAGGAAAAATGTCCGTTGCTATCCGGGGACGAGGCGTTGCGCAAAGCGGCTTTGCTGGAAGAGGTTGAGGTGAAGGGCACGCTCTGGGTAGTCGAGGAGCTTGTGCGAAGCGAGGTGATCACGGTCGAGCAGGCCCATGAGGCCTACCTCAGGATGCGGGCGAATGCACGGCGGCTGCCCTGGGCGGTCGCCCATCAGCGGCTGGATGAGTTCTATCGATAGCGGGCTGTTCAACCTGGAGCTACTTCATATAGTGGCTGTTGGCTTGTCGCTGGATCGCCGGGGCCGCTTTGCGGCCCTTTCGCGACACAAGGCCGCTCCTACAGGTGGGCGATGCAAGGCCGTTAGCGGGCGGTTGCCTGCTCGATCAGCAATTGCCAGTTGCGGGCTTCCTGCCAGTCATCGGCGAAGGGCAGTTGAATCCAGTAGGGATGCTGGCCGGCGCTCTGCAATTGCACGTGCAGGGTGAAGGTGCGCACGGTGTCGTGGGTGGTGGTCGAGGTGGAGCGGGACTTGCCGCCGCCGATCATGCCGAACTGATTGTTGAACGCGTAGACGTTGCGCCAGCCGTGCTTGGTGGTGGTCTGGGTGGTGCTGCGGGTGACGGCCTGTTCGTCCACGCGCACTTGCTTGACCACCTGTGGTGCGTCCATCAGCGCGTGGCGCTCGCCAACCTCTGGGGCCAGCACATACAGCATGTGGCTGTCGGGGAACACCGCCAGCATGCGCCCGCCACGGTAGACCCAGCGATACGCGCCCAAGGCCTTGCTGGCCAGGAACGCCTTGCCTTCTTCCATCCGCGCCGCATCGAGCGCGCGACAGGCCTTGTCCAGTGCGCGCTGGCGCGGGTACCACAGCACAGACACCGGGTAATACAGCAGCCACAGCAGGCCCCAGATCAACACGGCATAGATTGGCCCACCGATGTAATGGCCCTGCCAGATCCACTTGAGCATCAGGTAGCCGCAGTAGGCGGCCTGGACGCACATGAATGCCAGGGTGACCTGGCGTCTGCGCTGCAGCAGCCGGACTTCGGCCTGGCGTACCTGCTCAAGGGCATGGTTGAGCGGCTCGAGCGCGGCAGTGAAGGTGGTATCGGCGGCGGCAACGTGTTGCTGAACTGACATAGGGCATCCTGCGCATGAAGGCTACGCGCCACTCTGGGCGCGACGGGGCGGGAGTATACCTTGGGCAAAAGGCAGGGTTCGAGCCGGGGGCGGGATGCTGGATGTGGTGGGCAAGGTGTCAGTACCGGTGGTGGACGGGTGGAGCGATACCAAACGCTATAGCCAGGCGTTCAATGATCGATTCCCGAGAGCCCCTCAAGCCCATGGCTTTCAAGTTCAACTCTTCCTCAGCCAAGCACCTCAGAAATCGGGTCATGTCGTTGGCAATCCCTGTTGGCAAACTCACCACCTCACCCGTCAATAGCCCTGTCAGCATCACAATGTCATTGCGGTGCTTACGAATGTTTCGGGAGTCGACCTGCTCCCCCGCAGACTTGCGCGCCGAGAGGTCCAGCCAAGCCTTGGCCTTGAAAGGAATCAGGCGGTCTGCGCCAATGTACGAAAGCGTGTCGCTCTGCCGGCGACCTTCGAGCAGAAAGGCGTAATAGCCTTTATCGAGCAGGATTGCCGAGAGGCTTGAGACGGATTCGTCGGTGGGGATTGGAGTCAGTGTGGCGTGCTCGGGGTGGTCGAGCTCATCTGGCGTTCGCGAGAACAGTTCGAGCTGCGCGGGGTAGGTGTCGTCCGTGGGGTTCTGGAACCGATAGAACACCGGGCGTGCGGTGCTGGCTTGGCGGATCTGGTAGCCACCGCTGTGGACGAATGCCCAGAACGCGGCGACGAACTGGCTGTCCAGCGCTTCGATGACCAGAACGATATCGAGGTCTTTGGTGGTCCTGAATGAGACACCGGCCTCGTCCATCACAAGTGATGATGCCACTCCGCCAATCAGCACGTACTGATCGCGATAGCGGCTGAAGTGCTGCCCGAAAAGCGTTAGTCCCCTGACCCCAACCATTCCACCCGCTCCCTCAGTTCATCGAGCGCCATCTGGATGCGCTCGTCCTGGCCATTGTCCAGGCTCAGGAACAGGGAAGCTGCATCGGCACGGTTGCCGGATGTATCGAGGGTGTCGTAGGCCCAGATTTCCACCCACGCCCGGGTGTCGTCCACCGATTGGCTGAGGTGCAGCGAGCCATCGGCAAGCAGCGCATCAAAACGCCGCTTGGCCATGCCGTAGACGGGCTGCGCGGGTGCGGCCAGGAGCGTTTGGCTGGCCAGGGCTGTTTCACCGGCCAGGAAAACACCATGGCCGAGAGCTGGTTCAGCGGAAATTGCGACTTTGCGTTTCACCGGGGAGCGTAGGTAAGGCCGAGCCTGTTTGAACAGCTCGGGCGCGCTGGCGCTGAAGGCATAGGCCTGCACCGCGCCTTTGGGTTGGCTGGCGATCAGCAGGCCTGCCTGAAGCAGTTGCTCCACGACCTTCGAGAGGGTCACGCGGCTGTAGTTCAGGTCACCCAGGAGTGCGCTGGCCGGGAATGGCGTGTCGTTGATCCCTCCTCGATAGAGGCGGGCCAGCAACATGGCCTGGGCAGCGGGGAGCAGTGCGGTGATGGCTGTCTGCACGCGGCGTTGGCGAACACGTTCGCGCAGGTCCATGGCCAGTTCGGGGATGAATAGTTGATAGCCAGGCTGGATGAAATTGAGCTGGTGGCTGATCAGGCTGCGGCGGTCGGCAGCGGACAAAGCAGGGCAGACGTAAACGGGTGTGGCGTGGGTAGCTTGGCTTATCTGGGCGATGTGTTTGGTAAGGGTAACTGCGCCTGGGTAGGTTGGATTGCAGGGTAAGAGCAGCAACACCACCAGCGGCGCCGGCTTGAACTGGAGGGTGAGTTCGAAGCACGTGTAGGCGTCCAGAAGATGGTAGGGGAGCCTGGGGGATACCGGTTTCAGGTGAGTGGGTACACCGAGGACGGACTCAAGGTAGCGCTGGGTTTCCTTGTGTGGGTTAGCCATGTCGAGGGGGGGCCGTGTTAAGTCATGTTTTGCACTGTAAACCTGAGTGGTTAACAAATCAAAAATATGGTTAACAGGTGATGATTCATAGAACGGAAAGCGGGACGAAGTTCTCTACCGCTGACGGATGAGAAAAAACAGTCCCCTTACCCTGGCTGGCTCAGTGCCTATGCCGATGATGAACATCCGGAAAATGCGCATGGCTATGTCGAGTCGGCGCATGCACATGCGGGTGGCTGTGCGGCTCGGTGCCGTCCCACTCGAAGTCATGCTCATGCTGATGGTGCTCGTCGTGCGTATGCCGGTGGTTATGATCGAGGGGCTCATGCTGGTGTTCGTGAACATGATTCTCCATCAGGTGAATCCACACACCCAAGGCCATCAACGCCGCGGCGAGCAGGAACGTCACGGACATCGACTCACCCAGCATCAGGATCGCGACAGCCGCACCCAGGAAGGGCGCCGTGGAAAAGTACGCCCCGGTGCGTGCGCTCCCCAACCCGCGAAGGGCCAGGACGAACAGCACCAGGCTGACGCCATAGCCGAGAAACCCAACCAGCAGGATCGCCCCCAGCGTGCCCAGGGCCGGCAGTTTCGAGCCGATGGCCAAGGCCAGGCCGCCATTGACCACGCCCGCCGCCAGGCCTTTGCTGCCGGCGATGAACAGCGCGTCGGAGGCGGAGACCTTGCGGGTCAGGTTGTTGTCGATCGCCCAGCAAAGGCAGGCGAATGCCACCGCCAGCGGGCCGATCCAGCCATGGGCGGTCGTGGTCTCCTGCGGCCATGACAGCACGATACCGCCCAGGACGATGGCAACCATGCCGATCACGATCCGGCGGTCGGCGTTTTCCTTGAATACCACCCACGCCAGCACTGCCGTAAGAACCGACTCGAGATTGAGCATCAACGATGCAGTGGCCCCCGCTGTGCGAGTGAGCCCGAACATCAGCGCCACAGGCGCAAGCACGCCGCCAAAGAAGATCGCACCTAGCAACCAGGGCCATTCTCCGGCAGGCAGCCCGGGCCGCTGCCAACCGCGATCGCGCGACAGACGGACGAGGGTCAGGCCGACGCCGCTGCCCAGGTAGAGCAGCCCGGCCAACAGGATGGGCGGGGTATCGACACCCAACAGTTTGGCGAGCGGTGTGCTTGCGCCAAACAGTGCGGCTGCAACCAGTGCGTAGAGAACACTCAGATTCATGATGAGGCCGCCCTGTCAGGCTGATTGCGTGCAGGAGAGCATCATAGCTTTTCCGCACAAGGGCTGGAGCCACGCTGTGGGGCCAGTGGAAGAGCCATCGCGGGGCAAGCCCGCTCCCACGTTGATCCTATCGTCGATGTAACAGTTGTCTTCTGGGTGGTAGCCGAGCAGAGTCCACTTACCTTGTCAGGAGACGCCCATGCCACCAGCCGTTTTTGCCGCCGCCCAATGCGCCATTGGTGATGGCGACCTCCCCGCCAACCTGGCCTTGCACCTGGCGTTCATGCGCCAGGCCCATGGGCATGGCGTGGACCTGTTGCTCTTCCCCGAACTGTCGCTAACGGGCTATGCCCCCGCGTTGGCCAGTGGCCTGGCGCAGGACCTGGACACGCCGCTGCTGGCGCCACTGCGCCAGCTTGCCCAGGAAGCGGGCATGACCACGGTGGTCGGGATGCCGCTCAAGGTACCGGGCCAGGACAAGCCGCGAATTGCGGCCTGCATTCTCCACCCGGATGGCTCGATTGCGGCCTATACCAAGCAGCACCTGCATACCGGCGAGGACGTGTTCTTCAGTGCGGGAAACGGCGGTGAGTTGTTGTCCGTTTCCGGGCTGTCCGTGGCCTTGTCGGTGTGCGCCGATTTCAGCCATCCGCAGCATGCCGCCCAGGCGGCGCAGCGCGGCGCGCAGGTGTATGCGACAGGTGTGCTGATCGGGGAGGGTGGGTATCCGGCGGATAGCGTGTTGCTGCAGGGTTATGCACAGCGGCATGCCATGGCCGTGCTTATGGCCAACCATGGCGGCACCACGGGTGGCTGGGCGGCGGCTGGGCGCAGCGCGTTCTGGGACGAGCAGGGGCGGTGTGTCGTGACTGCTTCAGCTACCGGGAATCGGCTGTTGGTTGTTTCCGGTCAGGCTGGGGAGTGGCAGGGAGTGGAGGTTTCACTGGCTCAGCACGCAGGCTGATCCGCTCTTGCCTGGCTACAGGTCGTCCAGTGAGACTTTCACTCGTTGTGGCGCAGCCAGGCGCTCCCGTGTTTTGGCAAGCAGGTCGTCGGCGCTCATCGGTGTGGGCTCGGCAATGGCAAGTGGCGCAGGCTCGAACCACACCGGCCACGAACTGCGATGCCGGCTCTCCACCTGCACGCAAGGAATCAACCGCTCGCGCAACACCTCGGTCCGGCCCACGCTCACCGCCAGCCGATATTTGGCACTGTGCACGCACTCCCGGTCGCCAAACTCGCAACGGTCCAGGCTCGTGCCGCCGCATGGCCCGTTCGCCAGGCCTTTGGGACAGGTCTCGGGGCAGATGTAGAGGGTGTCCTCCAGCCGGCAACTGCCGCAGGTATCGCACCCCACCAGCGGGCGTTTGATGCGTCGCTCCAGCCGATGCAGCCACTGCGCCGCCGTGGGGTTGGCCCACAGCGACCGGGTCACGGCCCAGCCGAAGCCCTTGCTCAAGGCCGTGGTGCGGCTGAACAGCTGATGGTGCATCGCCGAGAGCAGGTGATAGCGGGCCTTTTCCTTGTTGGACGCGGTGATCTGCCGTTGTCCGAGGCGCCAGGCGTGTCCCGGTGGATGGAAGGTGACCGGCGCTAGGTCCGCTTCCTGCCATGCCGCTTCCCAGGCCGGGGTCCAGTCCTGCAGTGAGGTGAACTGCGGTTGCAGCGCGCCGATGGCCTGCTCAAGTGCCTCGAACTGCGCCACCTCGTGGATACCGGACAGGTGCACGCCGGCATAGCCCATCAACTTCAGGCCGATCACCTGCAAGGCCAGGCGATGGTTGGCGCGTTCCCTGGCGTAGGCCTTGGACACCGCCGTTTCGGCGGCCAGCAGCGCGCGCATCGACGGCGTGACAGTCACCCCGGCAACGTGATCGAGCATCCCCGCGCGGCCTTCGGTCAGCGCCATGATGCAAGCCATCAGTGGTTTCGGCCGGGGCTGGCGTTGCATCCAGTCGAAGGCTTCCTGGTGTTTGTCGATGTCGAAACCGAGCTGCAGGATGAACAGGTCGGCGCCGGCGGCGAGTTTCTTTTCGGCCTTGCAGTACTGCGCGCCGCCTTCGGCTTCCTGGTACTTGAACGGGTTGAGCGCGGCGGCCAGCAGCCAGTGTGGCCGGGCCTGGCGGACGATCTGCAGGGCGGCGACGGATTCCAGATAGCGTACCGGGCGTTCGCCGGGGGTGTGGCCGGGCAGGCGGTCGCCGGTCAGCAGCAGAAGCTGGTCGAGGCCGGCGGCGTCCATGCGTTGCAACT
Source organism: Pseudomonas sp. TE6283 (assembly GCF_054060555.1). NCBI lineage: Bacteria > Pseudomonadati > Pseudomonadota > Gammaproteobacteria > Pseudomonadales > Pseudomonadaceae > Pseudomonas > Pseudomonas sp. TE6283. The sequence goes on along the minus strand of NZ_JBSSDH010000008.1, from coordinate 193,583 downwards.
GGGCCAGCAGGTCGCGGCGTTCGCGGTCCTTGCCGGAGAAGTGCAGCAGGGCGGGGACGGGGTTCGCGAGGCTGCTGAAGGCCTCCAGCGGCGACATGTCCAGGGCGCTGCTGACGCGGTCGCCGATGGCCACGGTCAGCGGCCAACCACACAGCCGGGTGCGGGCCATGAGGGTTTCGAGGGTGGCGAAACGCTCGGCGCCGGGCTTGGGGACGAATTCCAGGATGCAGGCGAAGGCGTTGGCGTCCAGGGTCGTTTTCAGCAGGCTCATGGGGTACGGGCTACCGGGTTGGGGCAGGGTGGCAGTTTTGCGCATATTGGCGGTGGAGGCATGTCTAGTTGCGCGGAGTACTGTGCTGGTTAAGACATTCACAAGGTTCTGCCAGGCGACGCCGCTCCCACAGGGGGCATCATCTCTGCCAGTCATCATGAACAAATCTTGAGTTCATCTCAAATTTAATGAGTTTGTCTCACCTTAGCCCCGCGCCCAAAATGCCCTCATTCATTTTAAGGTTCGAGGGACGACAACATGGCACTGGCACACAACCTGGGGTTCCCGCGCATTGGCCGCGACCGCGAGCTGAAGAAAGCCCAGGAAGCCTTCTGGAAGGGCGAGCTGGACGAAGCCTCCCTGCGTGCCGTGGGCCGTGGCCTGCGCGCCGCGCACTGGCAGGTGCAGAAGGCCGCCGGCATCGAGCTGCTGCCGGTGGGCGACTTCGCCTGGTACGACCAGGTGCTGACCCATTCGCTGACCTTCGGTGTGATCCCCGAGCGCTTCCGTGCCAAGGACGGTGCCAAGCCGACCCTGCAGACCCTGTTCGCCATGGCTCGTGGTGCCGTAGGAACAAAGGGCAGCGACAACTGCTGCGGCGGCGCCCACGCTCAGGAAATGACCAAGTGGTTCGACACCAACTACCACTACCTGGTCCCCGAATTCACCGCCGACCAACAGTTCACCCTGAGCTGGGAGCAGCTGTTCGAAGAGGTCGAGGAGGCCAAGGCCCTGGGCCACGCGGTCAAGCCGGTGCTGATCGGCCCGCTGACCTACCTGTGGCTGGGCAAGACCAAGGGCGCTGACTTCGACAAGCTGGAGCTGCTCGACCGCCTGTTGCCGCTGTACGACCATATCCTCAACCGCCTGGCCGTGCAGGGCGTGGAGTGGGTGCAGATCGACGAGCCGATCCTCGCCCTCGACCTGCCGCAGGATTGGAAGAACGCCTACGAGCGCGTCTACAACATCCTCCAGCGCGCCCCGCTGAAAAAGCTGATCGCCACCTACTTCGGCGGCCTGGAAGACAACCTGGGCCTGGCCGCCAATCTGCCGGTCGATGGCCTGCACATCGACCTGGTGCGCGCCCCGGACCAATACCCGACCATCCTCGACCGCCTGCCGGCCTACAAGGTGCTGTCGCTGGGCGTGGTCAACGGCCGCAACGTCTGGCGCTGCGACCTGGAAAAGGCACTGGAGGTGCTGCGCCATGCCCATGAACGCCTGGGCGATCGCCTGTGGGTGGCGCCGTCGTGCTCGCTGCTGCACAGCCCGGTGGACCTGGAGCGTGAAGACCAGCTCGATGACGAACTGAAGAGCTGGCTGGCCTTCGCCGTGCAGAAGTGCCAGGAAGTGGCGCTGCTGGCCAAGGCGCTCAACCAGCCCGAGGCTGCCGAGGTTGTCGAGGCGCTGGCGCAGAGCCGCGCCGTGCAACACAGTCGCGTCGCCTCGCCACGGATTCACAAGCCAGCGGTGCAGGCCCGTGTCGCCGCGATCAAGCCAGCCGACAGCCAGCGAGCCTCGGCTTTCGAGCAGCGGATCGCCAAGCAGCGTGCCGGGCTGGACCTGCCGGCGTTTCCGACCACCACCATTGGTTCGTTCCCGCAAACCTCGGCGATCCGTCTGGCGCGTCAGTCGTTCAAGCAGGGCAAGCTGACCGAGGCCGATTACGTCGAGGCCATGCACAGCGAAATTCGCCACGCGGTGCAGATCCAGGAAAACCTGGGGCTGGATGTGCTGGTGCACGGCGAGGCCGAGCGCAACGACATGGTCGAGTACTTCGCCGAGCAACTGGACGGTTATGTGTTCACCCGCTTCGGTTGGGTGCAGAGCTACGGTTCGCGCTGCGTGAAGCCGGCGGTGATCTTCGGTGACCTGAGCCGCCCGAAGGCCATGACCGTGGACTGGATCAAGTACGCCCAAGGCCTGACCCGCAAGGTGATGAAGGGCATGCTGACGGGCCCGGTGACCATGCTGACGTGGTCATTCCCGCGCGAGGACGTGAGCCGCGAGGTCCAGGCGCGCCAGCTGGCGCTGGCGATCCGCGACGAGGTGGTGGACCTGGAGGCGGCGGGCATCAAGATCGTGCAGATCGACGAGGCCGCCTTCCGCGAAGGCCTGCCGCTGCGTCGCAGTGCCTGGCCGCGTTACCTGGAGTGGGCCACCGAGGCGTTCCGCCTGTGCGCCTCTGGCGTGCGTGACGAAACACAGATCCACACCCACATGTGCTACAGCGAGTTCAACGACGTAATCGAGTCGATCGCGGCGATGGATGCCGATGTGATCACCATCGAGACCTCGCGTTCGGACATGGAATTGCTGGAGGCGTTCGAGCGCTTCGACTACCCGAACGAGATCGGCCCGGGGGTGTACGACATCCACTCGCCACGGGTGCCGAGCAAGGAAGAGATGGTCAACTTGCTGCGCAAGGCTGCCCGGCGGATTCCGGCGGAGCGGCTGTGGGTCAACCCGGACTGTGGGTTGAAGACCCGTGCCTGGCCGGAGACTGAGGCGGCGTTGGTGAATATGGTGGCCGCTGCCCGGGAGTTGCGCGCCATGGTTCGGTGACCGTCGGGGCTGCATAGCAGCCCCGGGATCATTCAGGCAACATCGTGCTTTCGAGTCCGAGCAGAACACCCAACCATGAAACCCACCCACCTCACCCTGATCTGCCACGCCCGCACCGAGGCGCAACGGGTGGGGCGTTTCGCCGTGGACGACGAGCCGTTGCGTGATCCGTCGTCGCTTTCGGTTGATCTGCCCACAACCGCTCGCTATCTCATGGCACCTGAGTTGCGTACCCGCCAGACTGGCGAGGGCCTGAACGCGACTGTCGACGAAGGCCTGCGCGACTGCGACCTCGGCAACTGGAAAGGCATCCCGCTCAAGCATCTGGACGAAGCCACCCTGCGGGTCTGGCTTTCCGATCCCCAGGCTACCCCTCACGGCGGTGAATCCATCGCCATGCTGTGTGAGCGTGTCGCGACCTGGATGGATACAGCGCTGGCGCCGGGCGAGTGGATTGCGATCACCCATCCCTTCGTCATTCGCGCCGCGATGCTGCATGCGTTGGGCGCGCCTTTCGAGTCGTTTCACCGGATTGATGTGCCGCCCCTGGCCCGCGTGTGCTTGAGCCATTACGGGCAATGGCGGCTGCAGTTGGGCTGACGGCTGTGCATTGGCCGCTATCGCCGGGGCCGCCTAGCCTCGCACCAACGCCGGCACGGCCCGCACATAGATCAACTCACTCACCAACTCCACCAGCGTCTGGGTAATCACAGCCGCCGCCGCCAACGCCCGGATCGACTCTGGCAGCGCCAACGCCAACGGCAGCACCACCAGCGAATTACGCGTGGCGGCGCTGAAGGTCACGGCCCGCGCTTCCCCTGTGGACAACGTAAACAGCCGCGCCGCGAACCAGCCAAGCAGTGGCGCCAGCAGGGCAAAACCGACATACACCGGCACCACCGGCAGCAGGTTGTCCAACTGGCTGGCCACCACGCCGATCTGCGAGCCGATCACCGCGACAAGCACCAGGGCCATGGCCGGCACCGGCAGCCAGGCCCAGGCATCGTTCCACCTGGCGACCAGTACCGAGCGCCGCGCCCCGGCACTGGTGGCAACCGCGAGCAACAGCGGCAGTACGATCAACAGCACGAACGCCTCGAAGAAGGGCGCGACGGAAATCTCGACCTGGCCGCCACCGAGCATCAATGCCAGGTACAGCGGCAACAGCGCCAGTTGCACCAGCAACAGCACAGGCGTCGCCGCCAGGGTCAGGCGCGAGTCGCCTTTACCGATATGGGTGAACACCACCACGTAGTCGATGCACGGCGTCAGCAGTACCAGCAAGGCTCCGACCAGCACGGCGGGATGCTCGACCAGCCCACGGGTACCGGCCCACACCAGCAGCGGCACCAGCACGAAGTTGGCCAGCAGCAGCGCGCCCATGAAACGCCGGTTGCCCAGGCCGGCGCGCAGGTCGAGGAAGGGGATCTGCAGGAACATCGCGTACATCAGCACCGCGATGGCCGGTGTTACCAGCGCCTCCAGCGGGCGAGCGACGCCCGGTGTGAACAGGCCGATGGCGGCGGCCAGCGCCACGGCAATGAAGTAGAGGGGGATCTGATTGCGTTCGAGTTGATCTCTGTCCACGGCTTACGGTTATTTCCGACTGATTTGCTGGGTTGGGCAGGGTACTATCTGGCGCAGTCCATAGGGAGTGATTCGATGCGAATTCTGGTGGTCGGTGCGAGCAAGGGATTGGGGCAGGTGCTGGTGCAGGGCCTGGGTGGGCATGGCGATACGCTGATCGGTGTGTCGCGCAGCAGGCCGGCGTCACTGCCGGGCACGGCGCACTGGATCGAGGCCGACCTCGGCCAGCCGCGCCAGGCCGCGGCGATCATCCATGAGGCGGTGGCCGATGGTGGGCTGGACGTGCTGGTGTACAACGTCGGCATTTGGGAAGCCCGGGCCTTCGAGGAGAACTACAGCTTTCTCGACGATGACGAAGCGCAGATCGAGCGCATGGTCGACACCAACATCACCGCGCCGCTGCTGCTGATCCGGCGCTTGCTGCCGGTGCTGCTCAGGAGTGAGCGGCCACGCATCATCCTGACCGGCTCCACCTCCGGCCTGCCGGGCAGTGGCCGCCCCGAGGTGACTTTCGGCGCCAGCAAGTTCGGCCTGCGCGGCATCGCCGAGACACTGCGTGAAGGCTTCCGCGATCAGGGCCTGGGCGTGAGTTGCCTGAACCTTGGCTACCTGAACACCGAGGATGGATTGGATGTACCGCTGGCCGAGGCCGAGCAACGCGGCGAGGGAACGCTGATTCCACTGCACGACGTGGTGCAGGTGTGCCGGATGATGCTGAGCCTGTCGTCGGCCAGTTACGTGCGGGATATCACCTTGCCCGCGCTGCGGGACGAGCGCTTCTGAGATGCGCTTCGAACAACAGATCCAGACCCTGATCCACGACGACCCTGTGCGCTGGCGTCTGCTGGCGCTGGTGCGTGACCTTGGCTTGCCGGATGCGTGGATTGGCGCGGGTTTCGTGCGCAATGCCGTGTGGGACCATCTGCATGGACGGGCTATGACCGCGCCGCAAGGGGATGTGGACGTGCTGTGGTTTGACCGGGAGCGCTGCGATTCGGCCGAGGATGTGCGGCTGGAAGCTCGGTTGCAGGCCTGGGCGCCGGAGGTGCTGTGGTCGGTGAAGAACCAGGCGCGTATGCACCTGCGTCACGGCCAGGCGCCTTATGCGTCGACCCGTGATGCCATGTGTTACTGGGCCGAGACCGCCACTGCGGTGGCGGTGCGGCGCACGCAGGATGACCGGTGCGAGGTACTGGCGCCGTTGGGGTTGGAGGATCTGTTCGCGCTGGTGGTGCGCGCGACACCTGGCAAGGCCGAGGTGATGCTGCAGCGGGAGCGGGAGAAGGGCTGGTTGGCGAAGTGGCCGAAGCTGCGTTTGGCTGGCTGAGCGGTGTTGTCGCCACGGACCCTATCGCCGGCAAGCCGGCTCCCACAGGGACCGCGTATGGCTTGAGGTAACGCGGTCGGGGTGGGAGCCGGCTTGCCGGCGATAGGCCGGTTCAGGCAACGAAGATTAACGCTCGATCGCCAGCGCCACGCCCTGGCCACCGCCGATGCACAGCGTCGCCAGGCCTTTCTTCGCATCACGCTTGATCATCTCGTGCAGCAGGGTCACCAGCACCCGGCAGCCCGAGGCGCCGATCGGGTGACCCAGGGCGATCGCGCCGCCATTGACGTTGACCTTGGAGGCATCCCATTCCAGCTGCTTGCCCACGGCCAGCGCCTGGGCGGCAAAGGCTTCGTTGGCCTCGATCAGGTCCAGATCGGCCAACTGCCAGCCGGCCTTGTCCAGGCAGCGTTGGGTCGCCGATACCGGGCCGATGCCCATGATCGCAGGGTCTACGCCGGCGCTGGCGTAGGCGGCGATCTTCGCCAGTACCGGCAGGCCCAGGGCCTTGGCCTTGCTGGCGCTCATCAACAGCACGGCGGCGGCACCGTCGTTGAGGCTGGAGGCATTGCCGGCAGTGACGCTGCCATCTTTCTTGAACGCGGCGCGCAGCTTGCCCAGCGACTCGGCAGTGGTGCCGGGGCGTGGCTGTTCGTCGGTGTCGAACACCAGCGGCTCGCCTTTCTTCTGCGGGATGTGGATGGGGGTGATTTCGTCCTTGAAGCGCCCGGCCTCGATGGCGGCCACGGCCTTGCGCTGCGACTCGGCGGCGAAGGCGTCCTGTTGTTCACGGGTGAGGGCGTACTTGTCCACCAGGTTCTCGGCGGTGATGCCCATGTGGTAGTCGTTGAAGGCGTCCCACAGGCCATCGCTGATCATGCTGTCGATCAGTTGGCCGTGGCCCATGCGCTGGCCGGTGCGCGCCGAAGGCATCACGTAGGGCGCCAGGCTCATGCTCTCCTGGCCGCCGGCGATCACCACCTCGGCGTCGCCACAGCGGATGGCCTGGGCGGCCAGGTGCAGGGCTTTCAGGCCCGAGCCGCAGACCTTGTTCAGGGTCAGGGCAGGGACCTCGAAGGGCAGGCCGGCCTTGACCGCGGCCTGGCGGGCGGGGTTCTGGCCGGCGCCGGCGGTGAGCACCTGGCCGAGAATCACTTCGTCGACCTGGGCCGGGTCGAGCTGGGTCTGGGCCAGCAGCTGGCGGATCACGGCGGCGCCCAGCTCCACGGCGGACACATTGGCCAGGGCCCCCTGGAAACTGCCGATGGCAGTGCGGGTGGCGGCGACGATGACGACTTCGTTCATTGTTGTTCTCCGGGATGCGGGCGTGATCCTGACAGCATCCGCGCCCGAGGCTTATTTGAGAAGTTTGTTTTTCTTTGCCATTGATCCGAAATTCAAATGAATGGCGCATGCAATTCTGTACCGCCGTTCGGATGAAACTAAGCTTGGCTTCAGCTTCGCTGGGCAGAATGAGGCTTCCATCAACAAGCAGGAGTTTCCCAATGCGCCGTTCACTTATCGCGATCACCCTGTTGCTGGGTAGCGCCGCCGCTTTCGCCGCCGAGCCCAAATGCACCACGGCTGACAAGGGTACCTGGCAGGACGCCGAGCAGTTCCAAGCCAAGCTCAAGGACGAGGGCTACAAGATCAACAAGTTCAAGGTGACCAAGGGCAACTGCTACGAGATCTACGGCTTCGACAAGGATGGCCGCAAGGTCGAGATCTACCACGATCCGGTCAGCGGCAACGCGGTCAAGACCGAGATCCATAAATGACCGCCGGCGTGCGGCTGTGGGACCCGCTGCTGCGGGTGTGCCACTGGTCGTTCGCCGCGGTGTTCCTCGCCAACTACTTCTTCAACGAGGCCGGTGACGACTGGCACCAATGGCTGGGTTACTACGCGTGCGGCTGCCTGGCCGTGCGCTGCGCCTGGGGTTTCGTCGGGCCCCGCAGTGCACGTTGGGCGGATTTCTGGCCGACCCTGGAAAGGTTACGAACCCATGGACGCGCGTTGTGGCGTGGCGAGCCTTGCCACCGCATGGGCCACACGCCGATCGGCGCGCTGGTGATGGTGCTGATGATGACGGGCATCGCCAGCCTGGGCCTGACCGGCTGGATGATGCTGGAGGTGGATGCGTTGTGGGGCGCCGAGTGGCTGGAAACGCTGCACAGCTGGTTGGCCGATGGCCTGCTGGCGCTGGTTTGCGTGCACCTGCTGGCGGCGCTGGTGGAGAGCGTGCGCCTGCGTGAGAACCTGCCGTGGTCGATGGTGACGGGGCGGCGCAAGTCGACCGAGGACCGGTGAAAGTGGGGCCGCTTTGCGGCCCTTTCGCCGGCAATCGTGGCTACACCGCCGGGCACTGGTTGGTCACGCAGTGAATCCCGCCGCCACCCGCCGCGATCGCATCGATATCCAGTTGCACCACCTTGCGCCCCGGATACAGCTTCACCAGCAATGCCCGCGCCTTCTCGTCGGCACTGCGATCACCAAACTGCGGCGCGATCACCGCGCCATTGATGACGAAGTAGTTGATGTACCCCGCCGCGAAGTCCGGGTTGTCCTCGCTGAACTTGCTGCGCCGAGGCTTCAGTGGCGGTGACATCGTGTGGATCTCCAGCTTGCGGCCATCGGCATCGGTGGCATTGCGCAGGATTTCCAGGTGCTCGAGGGTCACTTCGTGATCGTACGAGTCTGGATCGTTGTCCAGGTTCGCCACTACCACGCCGGGCGCCGCGAAGCGCGCGTAGAAGTCCACATGGGCATCGGTGATGTCCTTGCCCTTGATGCCCGGCAGCCAGATGATCTTGCGCAGCCCCAGCCGCTCCTTCAGTTCGGCCTCGACCTGGGCCTTGCTCCAGCCGGGGTTGCGGTTGCTGTTGATCCAGCTGCTCTCGGTCATGATGCCGGTGCCATGGCCGTCCACCTCGATACCGCCGCCTTCGCCCACCAGTTCGCTCTGCTGGTACTGGGCGCCAGCCAGCCTGGCGACGCGGGCCGCCAGCTTGGCGTCGTAGCGGTGCTGCTGCTTGCCGCCCCAGCCGTTGAAGTTGAAGTCCACCGCGCCCAGCACGCCGTCGTCGTCGAGCACGAAGTTGGCGCCGATGTCGCGCATCCAGATGTCGTCCAGTTCAGTCTCGACATAGGTGATGTTGTGGCTGCCGCACTCTTCCTCGGCGATGTCGCGCTCGCTGGCGCGGCAGAACACCGTCACCGGCTGGAACGCGGCGATGGCCCGGGCGATGCGCCCTAGCGCGGCCTGGACGTCTTCGGTGAAGTCTTCCCAGATGGCGTCCTGGGCGCCGAAGGCGATATAGGCGCGCTGGTGTTTTTCACCCTCGTCGGGCATGAACCAGCGGCCCGACTCGGCGGCGCGGGCGCGGGTGCCGCCGAAGGGCAGGCCGAGGCTGGCGGCGGCGCCGAGGCCGGCGACGACGCTCATCTGTTGGAGGAAGGTGCGGCGAGTAGGCATGGGGTCAGTCCTGTGCAGTCTTGAAGCGGGTCCAGACGCGCATGCGTGCACGCATGTCGGCCTGGGGGATGTCCTTGCCCGGAATCAGCCGGGTGTAGGTGGCATCGCTGAGGTAGATGTCGGGGTTGTCACGCAGGCGCGCATCCACCAGGGGGCGGGCCTTGGCGCTGGCGGTGGGGTAGCCGGTGAAGTTGCTGATCGCGGCCATGTTCTCCGGGCGCATGACGAAGTTGATGAAACGATAGGCGTATTCCGGGTGCTTGGCGTCGGCAGGGATGGCCATGGTGTCCATCCACACCGTGGTGCCTTCGCGGGGCACGCGGTACTGGAAGTCGAGGGTCTTGCCCGCGGCCTCGGCGGTGCGCTGGGCCTGGATCACGTCGCCGCTGTAGCCCAGCGACAGGCAGGTATTGCCGTTGACCAGCTCGGTGACCGGCTGCGACTGCAGCTTGCGCACATAGGGGCGAATGCCCTTGAGCAGTTCGCTGGCGGCGGCCAGGTCTTCGCGCTTGGCGCTGCGTGGTTCGCGACCGAGGTAGTGGAGGACCACGGCCAGCACTTCGTCGGGCGAGTCGATCATCGAGATGCCGCAGTCGGCGAACTTGGCCGCCAGCTCCGGCTTGAACAGCAGGTCGAGGCTGTCCAGCGGGGCGTCGGGCATGCGCTCGCGGATCTTCGCCGCATCCATGGTCAGGCCGATGGTGCCCCAGGTGTAGGGCACGGTGGCCTGGCTGGCCTTGGGGTAGCGGTCGTGCAGCTGGCGCAGGCCGGGCTCGATATCGTCGAGCGCGGTCAGTTGCTTGCGGTCAAGCGCCTGCAGGCTGCCGGCGCGCATCAGCCGCTCGGCCACGGTGTCGCCGGGGAACACCAGGTCGTAGCCGCTGCGACCGGACATCAGCTTGGCCTCGAGCACTTCGCTGCCGTCCATGACGTCGTAGATCACCGGGATGCCGGTTTCGGCGGTGAAGCGCTTGAGGGTGTCCTCGGCAAAATAATCGGCCCAGTTGTACAGGCGCAGGGCATCCTGCTCGGCCTGGGCGACGCCGGCGCAGGCCACCAGGGCGGCGATGGCGAGCAGTTTCGATGGGCGGCTTGGCATGGTTCAGGCCCTCGCGGTCTGTGGGGTGCGGCCGTCCAGGCTGAGCAACGGCGCGTACATGCTGGGGCGACGGTCGCGGTAGATGCCCCAGCTCAGGCGGTCCTCGCGCATGCGTTCCAGGTCCAGGTCGTGCAGCCAGACGCCGCTGCTGTCGCGGTCGGCCTCTTGCAGCATCGCGCCCTTGTGGTCGCAGATGAACGAGGAGCCGTAGAAGCGCATCGACAGGTTGTCGTCGCTGCGCGCCATCTCGTGACCGACGCGGTTGGCGGCCACCACCGGCAGCAGGTTGGCGGCGGCGTGGCCGCGCATGGCCATCTGCCAATGGTCACGCGAGTCCAGTTCGGCGGCGCCCGGCTCCGAGCCGATGGCGGTGGGGAACAGCAGCACCTCGGCGCCCATCAGCGCCAGGCAGCGCGCGGTCTCGGGGAACCACTGGTCCCAGCAGATACCGATGCCCAGGCGGCCGAAGGCGGTGTCCCAGACCTTGAAACCGGTATCGCCGGGGCTGAAGTATTCCTTTTCCTGGTAGCCGATGGCGTTGGGGATGTGGGTCTTGCGGTACACCCCCAGCAGGCGGCCGTCGGCGTCGGCCACGGTCAGCGAGTTGAAGAAGGCGTTGCCGGCGCGCTCGTACCAGCTCAGCGGCAGCACCACGCCCAGTTCCTTGGCCAGGGCGGCGAAGCGCTTGAGCAGCGGGCTGTCGTGGTAGTCCTGGGCCAGGGCCTGGTGGCTGTGGCACTGCTCGATGCAGAAGTACGGGGTGGCGAACAGCTCCTGCAGCAGGATCACCTGGGCGCCCTGGGCGGCGGCCTGGCGCACCAGCTGCTCGGCGCGCTCGAGGTTGGCGGCCAGGTCCCAGCTGCAGGCCATCTGCGTGGTGGCGATGCGCAAGGTGCTCATGGGCGCGCTCCCTGCCAGGCCGGCTGCTGCTGGGTGATGCAGTGGATGCCGCCGCCGCCGTGGGCGATATGGTCGATGCGCACCGGCACGACCTCGCGGCCGGGGAAGGCCAGGGCCAGCTGCCGGGCGGCGGCCTGGTCGGCGTCGATGCCGTAGGCCGGCATGATCACCGCGCCGTTGGCCAGGTAGAAGTTGGTGTACGAAGCGCAGAACACCTCGGCCTCGGTATCCACGGCCGCCGTGGCTTCGTACAGGTCGAGCAGCTCGAACGAGCGGCCTTGGGCGTCGGTGGCCAACTCCAGGGCGCGGCGGTTCTCGCGGGCCACCTCGGCGTACACCGAGTCGTGGTCGTGGGTGGCGTCCACCAGCAGCACGCCGGGGCGGGCGAAGGCGCACACGCCATCGACATGGCCGTCGGTCATGTCGCCGGTGACGTACTGCGGGTCACCCGGCAGCCAGATGGTCTTGCGGATGCCCAGCAGGCGGGCGAAGCAGTCCTCGAAGTCAGCCTTGCTCAGGCCCGGGTTGCGGTTGGGGTTGAGCAGCACCGACTCGGTGGTGATCAGCGTGCCTTCGCCGTCCACATGGATGGCGCCGCCTTCGTTGCACAGCGGGGTGCTCAGCCCTTCGAGGCCGAGATGATCGAGGATGCGTCGGGCCAGGCTGCGGTCCTTGCCGTGCTCGGACTTGTCGCCCCAGGCGTTGAAGCGCCAGCTCAGGCCGGCCACGCCCTGCTGCGGGTGGATGAGGAAGGTCGGACCGCTGTCGCGGCACCAGCTGTCGTCCACGGCCAGTTCGACCAGCTCGATGCCGGGGCCGCACAGTTCGCCGGCAATGGCCATGGCCGAGGGATCGACCACCATCTTCACTGGCTCGAAGCGGGCGATGGCGGCGGCCACGCGGGCATAGTCGCGCTGCACGTCGGCCAGGGTCACGCCCCAGCCCGCCTCCCACAGTGGCTTGTTGTGTGGCCAGATCATCCAGGTGGCGGCGTGGCGGGCCCATTCGGCAGGCATGCGCCAGCCGCTGTCGCGGGACAGGGTCATAGTGAACTCCGATCTATAAGGGATTTTTATCAACGAAGCCCGCCGTCGCGGGTGTTGCTGCCCATGTTATGGCTGGGAAACCGGAGCGACAAACGATAGATTTAGCGTATATCTGATCAGTCAGGCTTATCAGCATGCTCAAGCATTGGCCCCCGCTCAACGCCCTGCGTGGCTTCGAAGCCGCCGCCCGTCTGGGCAGCTTCCACAAGGCCGCCGAGGCCCTGAACCTTACCCAGTCAGCGATCAGCCAGCAGATCCGCAGCCTGGAAAGCTATCTGGAGCAACCGTTGTTCCACCGCAGCGGGCGGAGCGTCAGCCTGACCGACGCCGGGCATGACCTGCTCAGCACCACCCAAGCCCTGTTGCAGCAACTGGCGGTGGGCATCCGTCGCCTCGACCAATACCGCAAGCCCAACCAGTTGGTGGTCAACACCACCCCGGCCTTCGCCCGGCATTGGCTGTTGCCGCGCCTGGCGGATTTCCACCAGCGTCACCCGGATGTCGACCTGTGGCTGTTTACCAGCTTCGAGGTTCCGGACATGGCCAACGAGACCATCGACCTGGCGATTCGCGACGATATCGGGCCGCAGGCTGAATGCAGCTTCACCGTGCTGCACCAGGACAGGTTGTATCCGGCTTGTCACCCGACGTTGCCCGAGGCCGGGCGCACGACCTTGCACGGCGAGCGCGAGATGGACTGGAGTCACTGGCAGCTGGAAGGCGGCGAGGAGGTGGGGCAGCAGGGCAAGGGGCTTAACTTCTCCGACCCGGGGTTGCTGCTGGAGGCGGCGGGCGAGGGGCTGGGGATTGCCCTGGTCAGTCAACTGCTGGCGCAGCGGATGGTCGATGAGGGACGTTTGCGGCCCTTGTCGGTACAGCGCGTGCGCGGGCCGGTGTGGAGCTGCCTGGTGCATTGGGAGAGCCAGGAGGATCCGCTGGCGCGGCAGTTCCTGGCGTGGTTGCGAGAGGCCCTGTCGCCTGCGTTGTCCTGATGGAACGGAACCTGTGGGAGCGGCCTTGTGTCGCGAAAGGGCCGCGCAGCGGCCCCGGCGATCTTCGCGTCAACACTGGAACCCTGGGGCTGCTGCGCAGCCCTTTCGCGACACAAGGCCGCTCCCACAGGACCGCGCCAGCCTCAAGATCAACGCCGTACCTGTAGGCGCTGGCTTTGCCGGCAAATGGGAGCGTGCGGACAATGCAGCAATGCGAATCACCCCGTAATATGTGTCGGATATCCCGCGAGGGTAGTCTCACCCTCTAGATCAAACGGCAGCGCCCCGAATCCGGGCGCTGCCCCAGCCTAAACCTGACGAGGTACAGACATTGGCCATCATTCATCCCAAGGTTCGCGGTTTCATCTGCACCACGACTCACCCCAAGGGCTGCGAGCTCAACGTCCGTGACCAGATCGAAGCCACCCGCAAGCTGGGCGTGCGCGAGGATGGTCCGAAGAAAGTCCTGGTGATCGGCGCCTCCAGCGGCTACGGCCTGGCCGCGCGCATCACCGCGGCGTTCGGCTTCAAGGCCGACACTCTGGGCGTGTTCTTCGAAAAGCCGGGCACCGAGACCAAGGCCGGTACCGCCGGCTGGTACAACGCCGCCGCCTTCGACAAGTTCGCCAAGGCCGAAGGCCTGTACAGCAAGTCGATCAACGGTGACGCTTTCTCCGACGAAGCCCGCGCCAAGGTCATCGAGCTGATCAAGAACGAAATGGGTGGCCAGGTCGACCTGGTGATCTACTCCCTGGCCTCGCCAGTGCGCAAGCTGCCGCAGACCGGTGAAGTGGTCCGCTCGGCGCTCAAGCCGATCGGCCAGCCGTACAAGTCGACCGCCATCGACACCAACAAGGACACCATCATCGAGGCCAGCATCGAGCCGGCCACCGAGCAGGAGATCCAGGACACCGTCACCGTCATGGGCGGCCAGGACTGGGAGCTGTGGATCGATGCGCTGAACGCCGCTGGCGTGCTGGCGCCGCAGGCCCGCACCGTGGCCTTCAGCTACATCGGCTCCGACATCACCTGGCCGATCTACTGGGACGGCGCGCTCGGCAAGGCCAAGCAGGACCTGGACGAAACCGCCCAGCGCCTGGGCAAGAAAGTCGGTGGCAGTGCCAACGTTGCGGTGCTCAAGTCGGTCGTCACCCAGGCCAGCTCGGCGATCCCGGTGATGCCGCTGTACCTGTCGATGGTCTTCAAGATCATGCAGGAGAAGGGTATCCACGAAGGTACCCAGCACCAGCTGGACCGCATGTTCCGTGACCGCATGTACCGTGCGGATGGTGCGCCGGCTGCCCTGGACGACGAAGGCCGCCTGCGTCTGGACGACTGGGAACTGCGTGATGACGTGCAGGACGCCTGCCGGGCCATGTGGCCGAAGGTAACCACCGAGAACCTGTTCGAGTTGACCGACTACGCTGGCTACAAGAAGCAGTTCCTCAACCTGTTCGGCTTCGAGCGCGCTGACGTCAACTACGACGAAGACGTGGCCACCGACGTACGGTTCGACTGCATCGAGCTGTAAGCAAGTCCTTGACCGCGCAGCCGTTGATGACGGCTGCGCGGTTCCCGCCGACGACTTGTTAATATTTTGAAACAAATCACCCGATGGCCCTTGGCCATGAGCAACCTCCGCCTGATCTATACCGCAGCTATTGGCCTGGCAATTCCGCCGGGGCCGAGGAGGGAGCAATGGGCGCACTGCAAAAACTACAAGAACGCATTCGCCAGAAGGGCCTCAAGCGCACCTTCAAGACCTTGTTCGAACGTTACGTGTTCTTCCACTGGGAATTGCTGTGGATGGAGCGCGACCTGATCAGTCCGGTGCCTCCCTACAACCTCAAGGCCCACACACCGGTCACCCTGGTGCAGATCACCACCGCCAATGCCGACGCCTTCGCCGCGAATTTCGGCGACCGCGTCGAGACCATGCGTGAACTGGCCGCCGAAGGGCACACCGGGCACATGTACCTGGACGAGCAGGGCGATGCCGTGGCCTTCATCTGGGCCAGCGTGGTCGACTATCACGACAAGCACTACTACGGTTGCACCTTCCCGGTGAAACCGGGCGAGTTCTTCGAGTTCGGCGGCGAGATGACCCGGCCCTACTTTGGCAGCGAGCTGTCGGTGACGGCCCAGGTCGAGCTGTGGAACACCATGCGTGAAAAGGGCTGCCACAAGGTGGTGGACGTGGTGGAGACCCACAACGTGCCGGCCATGAAGCTGCACCTGCGCATGGGCTACCACGAGCAGGGACGGGTGATGCACGTGTACGGGCTGTTCGGGCGCTGGAAGCTGTTCCGCGAGACCCGCTACGACGGCTCGCGCCTGGCGGTACTGCGCAAACCGGGTGTGGCCGGCGCGCTGCCCACCACCTAGCTATAACGGGGGTATGTTTGCTAGCGTTGGCGGACAACGCAGGGAGCGCGCCATGAGCAGCCTCACCCAACCCGCCAGTGCATTTCGCCAGCTCGCCGCCGACGGCTACAGCCTCGGCGGTTTTCGTTGGCGTCACGCCCAGACCGACGCCCAGCGCCCGCTGGTGATCATCAATGCCGCCACCTCGGTGCGCTGCCGTTATTACTCGCGATTCGCCGATTACCTGTTCGCCCAGGGCTTCGATGTGCTCACCTATGACTACCGAGGTATCGGCGAATCACGCCCGGCTTCGTTGCGCGGTTTCAAGGCGTCGTGGAGCGACTGGGGGCGCCTGGATTTCGAGGCAATGTTGCAACTGGCCGCAGCCGAACAGCCCGGGCAACCGGTGCATGTGGTCGGCCACAGCTTCGGCGGCTGGGCGCTGGGGCTGGCACCTTCGGCCGCGCAGGTGCGCCGAGCGGTGCTGGTGGGCGCGCAGTTCGCCTATTGGCGCGACTATGCGGCGGACCAGCGCTGGCAACTGTTCGGCAAGTGGCATGTGGTCATGCCTTTGCTGACCCGGGTATTCGGCTATTTCCCCGGCAAGCGCCTGGGCTGGCTGGAGGACACCCCGGCCGGGGTGGTGCGTGACTGGAGTACCCGCACGCCGCGCTACGAGCACCGGCCCAGCGGGCGCCTGCTCGAGGCGCTGCCATTCGCACAGGTGCGGGCGGCGACCCTGGCCATCAGCCTGACCGACGATCCGTTCGGCACGGTGGCGGCCACCGAGCGGTTGTTGGGGTACCTGCGCCAGGCCGAGCGTCGGCACCTGCGGGTGGCGCCTGTGGATATCTCGGTGGAGGAGATCGGGCATTTCGCGTTCTTTCACGATAGGTTTCGTGAAAGTTTGTGGCCGATTGCGCTGGGGTGGCTGCGAGAAGGGCAGTTAGAGGGCCAGGTGCCGGGTAGCGTTATCAGTTGAGGGCCTCGTCGCGGGGCACGTCGCATCGGCGCACCGCCGCGACTTGCCCCGCGAAGGGCGAGAGGCGAAGTCAGGCCAGGCGCGCCAGCGGCTGGGCGGTGAACTTCACGCCGGCCAAACCATGCTTGATCAGCGCACGGATGTTGCCATGGTCGCTGCCCTCGGGGGTGGCCACCACGCTGCGGTAGTGCTCGCCGAAGGCCAGCAGCGCTTCCTGGTCGCTCAGCCCTTCCAGCAGCGCCAGGCCCAGGGTCTTGCACGAACCTTCGTTCTGCCCGGCGGCGTTGTGCACGTCGCCGTTGTCGAAGGCCTGGGGCTGGTAGCTGTAGTTCGCGGCGATGAACGCCAGGGTATCGGCGAAAACGTGCTCGCCGCTGGCGAGGCTGCTGCGCAGGGTGTTCAGGTCAGTCACGGGGTTTTCCTTGTTCGAACGCCGCCTGTTGCTCGGCGCTGGCTTCTTTCTGGTATTGGGCTTTCCACTCGGCGTAGGGCATGCCGTACACCTGCTCGCGGGCATCGTCCAGGCTCAGCTCGATCTGGCGATCGTCGGCGGCGGCCTTGAGCCATTTCGACAGGCAGTTGCGGCAGAAGCCGGAGAGGTTCATCAGGTCGATGTTCTGCACGTCGGTGCGTTTCTGCAGATGGTCGACCAGGCGCCGGAACGCGGCGGCTTCGAGTTCGAGCTGTTGTTGCGGGGTCATGGGCGGTGTCTCTTCAGGTCATGCGGTTCTTCAGATGGCGGCCACCGTTGATGACCACCTGGCTGCCGGTGCTGTACTGGCTTTCGAGCAGGAACAGCACGGCGTCGATCAGCGGGCGGGCGCCGGGTTCGAATTCGAGCAGGGCCTTTTTCAGGGTCTGCTGGCGGTACTGCTCGTCGCCGCCTTCCTTGAGGATCAACAGGCCCGGCAGGATACCGTTGACGCGCACCTTGGGCGCGTACTTTTCGGCAAACGACAGCACCATGTTCTGCAGCGCGGCCTTGGTCGCGGCGTAGCCGATATGGCTCTTGCTGCCGCGCGAGGAGGTCTCGTCGCAGATGTGGATGATATCGGCCTTGTCCACCTTGTTCAGCCACGCGCCAAGGGCCAGGTTGAGGTGGTAGGGCGCCTCGACATGCAGGCGGAACATGGTGTCGAGGTTGTCCAGGCCATCGTCGAGCCACAGCGAGGCGTTGTGGATGATCCCGCGCAGGCCATCGTAGTGGCCGTGCAGGTGGTCGATCAGGGCCTGGCGGTCTTCGCTGCGGGTCAGGTCGGCCTGGAACTGCCGGATGTTCGGGTGGGCCGCCTGGGGATGCAGGCTGCGGCTGGCGCTGACCACCGTATGGCCGGCCTGGGCCAGCTCCAGGGCCAGGGCCAGCCCGACGCGCTGGCTGGCTCCGGTGATGAGGATTGGGCTGTTCATGTGCGGGCGGTCTGTTCGTCTGTCCGTGCGTGATGCCCCAGCATACCCGAACTGCGCGGCCTTGCGAGCCCGTGCCTCAGCGGCTGCGCAGCCCCTGGGCGCGGCCGCTCGGGGCAGGCGGCGCGGCGTTCAGCCAGCCGGCCAGCAGGCGGGTGGACAGCGGGATGAACAGGTACACCATCAAGGGGGTCAGGGCCAGGGTGCTGAGCAGTACGCGGGGCAGCAGTTCCAGCGCTGCCAGCCAGTGGCCGAACAGCAGGTTGAACAGCAGCGAGACCGGGAAGAACGCCAGCCAGATGGCCGTGGCCTGTTTCCAGCGCGGCGGTTTCTGCACTGTATTGGTGCCGAACCAGTCGTCGATGCCGCTCACGCGCTTCTCCTTGGGGCGTTCGAACAGGCCGTTGCCGCGCTCTAGCCAGGTCCGGCGCGAGGCGGAATGCTCCCAGGCGTGCAGGGTCTGCTCGTCGGTGAAGCGGAAGATGATCTGGAATTCATCGCCCTCGGCCGGCGGCGCGAGGATGCCCGAGCCCAGGTAACCGGGGAAGTCGGTGGCCAACTGCTCGCCTTCGTGCAGCCAGGCCAGCAGGTCCTGGTAGCGGCCACAGGCGGCGCGGCGCGACACCATCAGGGTGACGGGTGGGGTAGACATCGTGTATCTCCTGGCGACGGGGCTGGCGGGTAGCCGGCCCCTTGGCATGCGGCCCGGGGTGGTGGGCGGCGCAGGCGTGCTTGCAAGAATCGGGCGCAGATTATGCGCAATCCGTCATGACCGGTCAGTTTCAGCGGCTGGACGGTCGTCAGAAGGCGGCGGGGGCCTGGGCGTGCAGCTCGGGGTGGGCCTGGCGGTGGGCCTGCAGGATGTACTCGCGCAGGCGTTCGATTTCTTCGGCCGGGCTGTGCGACAGGTCATAGGCGGCCAGGCGCGGGCCGATGCGTCGGCGCAGCACGCCATGCAGGCCGATCGGCGGAATATCCGCGGCGGCGAAGCGCAGCTTGAAGTGGGATGGCGCCTCGCGCCGGCCACGGACCTCCAGCAGCACGCCCTTGAACGAGATATCCCGCACCCACAGGTCGCTGGCCTGGCCATGGTCGTCGAGCAGGGCGCTCGGTCGCTCCAGCGACAGGCGCCATGGCCGCAGCATGGGGCCGTCTTCGTAGATGTCCGGCGAGCCTAGTTGCAGGTGGAGAGCGTGGAATTCGTCCTCGACCAGTTGCAGGGGGAAGCTCAGCTGCTGGTTGTTGAAGCTGGCCTGCAGGGTGACCTGCTCGTTGGCCACCAGGCGGGTGAGCAGGTCCTTCAGACGACGGTCGCCATTGACCAGCAGGCTCGACATGGGGTCGGCCAGGTTCAGCTGGGGCGAATGCTGCATGTCCTGGATGAAATCCAGTTCGTCCTGGGAGAGTAGGGCGTCTGCTTGCATGGTCGAACTCGAAGGGGCGATCGGTAAGGGCGATTTCTTCACGGCTGTCGACAGTAGCCAATACGCTTCGTTCCGGTCATTCGTCGGATAATCCTGAAGCGTGTGACTTTAGGCATAGGCGGCCTTTTGCCACTGTCGAGTGCTAGTATCCTACGTTTTCACTCAGTTTCGGAATCCTCACCCGATGAAAGTCGCCATTATTTCCGGTTCGGTATACGGCACCGCCGAAGAAGTCGCCCGTCACGCCGAGTCGCTGCTCAAGGCCGCCGGCCTTGAAGCCTGGCATGCCGCCCGCGCCACCCTGCAGGACATCGAGGGCTTTGCCCCGGACGCGTTGTTGGCAGTGACCTCGACCACGGGCATGGGCGAACTGCCCGACAGCCTGATGCCGCTGTACAGCACCATGCGAGACGTACTGCCGGCGGCCTGGCGCGGGTTGCCCGGGGCGGTGATCGGCCTGGGCGACTCCAGCTATGGCGACACCTACTGCGGCGGCGGCGAGCAGATGCGCGAGCTGTTCGCCGAACTGGGGGTGAACGAGGTGCTGCCGATGTTGCGGCTCGATGCCAGCGAGACGGTGACGCCGGAGACCGATGCCGAGCCGTGGCTGGCGGAGTTTGTGGCAGCACTCAAAGGTTAAATCGCCCGTGTAGGAGCGGCCTTGCCGCTCCTACACGTTCGCATCATGCTTCGTCGCGTTCACGCAACAACGCCAGCCACGCCTGCGCCGCCCGCGACAGATAAGCCCCGCGCCGCCAGATGAAGGCGATGTCCCAGCGCAGATGTTCCGGCGCCCGTAACGGCAAACGAACCACCCCGGGCCGCTCCAGCGCCCGCGCGACGATCGCCGGCAGCAGCACCACGCCTTGGCCTGCCGCCACCAGCGCGGCGAGAAAGTCCGCCTGGCCGCTGCGTCCGCCTTCCCTGGGCGTGAACCCCTCCTGCTGGCAGGCACTGAGCAACCGATCGTTCAACACGAAGCTGCGCTGGTACAGCAGGAACGGCGTGTCGGCCAGTTGCGCCAGGGCGACGTCGGCTTGCCCGGCCAGTGGGTGGCTCGCGGGCAGCAGGGCCTCCAGCGGCTCGTTGCAAAAGGGTTGGTAGTCGAACGCCGGATCGCTCGGCGTCAGGCTGCCGCCCAGTTCCAGCTCGCCGCTTCTCACCGCCTGCTCGACCATGCGGCTGCCGCCTTCGAGCAGCTGGATCGAGATGTTCGGATGCCGCCGCCGGTACTCGGCGAACAACCCGGCAAACAGCGCGTCGCTGCCCAGCAGCGGCAGGCCCAGGCGCAGCTCGCCGCGGGCCATCTGGCTGAGGTCGTCCAGTTCGCTCTGCAGCTCCTGGCGCTGGCGCAACAGCGCCTCGCCCCGCTCGAGGACGATGCGCCCGGCGGCGGTCAGCAGTAACTGCGAACCCTGGCGCTCCAGCAGCGCCTGGCCGATAGCCTGTTCCAGCTGGGCGACCTGCTTGCTCACCGCCGACTGGCTGATGTGCAGGGTGATCGCCGCTTGGGTGAAGCCGCCCTTGTGGACGACTTCGATGAAACTGCGCAGCTGTTTGAATTCCATGATCACATGATTCCATTCTGGAATGGCTACCAGTCTAACAATTCGCTTCTGGCCTAGGTGAGTGACTTCTACAATGGGCACGTTGTCGAGGAACCCCCGTCCATGAATCCCGCATTGCTGAAGAAAACCCTGCGCCTCTTCGCCGAGCTGGCGGTGCTGCTGGCCCTGTTCCTGATCGGTGGCCAACTGGCCGCCTGGCTGGCCTGGCCGATCCCCGCCGGGGTGATGGGCCTGGCGCTGCTGCTGGTGCTGTTCGCGACCGGCGTAATCAAGCCGGCCACCCTGCAACTGGGCGCCGGCTGGCTGATGGCCGAGATGCTGCTGTTTTTCATCCCGGCGCTGATGAGCCTGCTGGACTACGGCAGTCTGCTGCGCAGCGAAGGCTGGCGCATCCTGCTGGTGATCGCGCTGAGCACGCTGCTGGTGATGGTGGTCACCGCGCTGACCGTGGAACTGGTGTGCCGCTGGAGGTTGCGCCATGAGCCTTGAACCCATGCCGTTGTTCTGGCTGGCGCTGACCCTGGGCGCCTACCTGGGCAGCCGCTGGCTGTACCGGCGCAGCGGGCGCTACCTGCTGTCGCCGCTGATCCTGGTGCCGGCGCTGCTGCTGGCGGTGGCCGTGCCGCTGCACACCGCCTACGCCGAGTACGCCCGCAACACCCACTGGCTGATGGGCGTGCTGGGCCCGGTCACCGTCGCCTTCGCGGTGCCGATCTGGCAGCAGCGGGCATTGCTGGCACGGCACTGGCCGGCGCTGCTGGTGGGCATGTTGGCCGGTAGTGTGGCCTCGATCGGCAGTTCCTGGGCGCTGGCGCACCTGCTGGCGCTGGACGAGGCGGTCAGCCTGTCGTTGCTGCCGCGTTCGATCACCACGCCGTTCGCCATGCCGGTGGCCCAGGACCTGGGCGGCGTGCCGGAACTGACGGCGGTGTTCGTGATGTTCACCGGCGTGCTTGGGGCGATGTTCGGCGGCATCCTGCTGCGCTGGTTGCCACTGCGCACGCCGTTGGCGCGGGGCGCGCTGTTCGGCGTCGGCGCCCATGGCGCGGGCGTCAGCCGGGCCCAGGAGGTTGGCCGCGAGGAGGGCTCGGTGGCTGGCCTGGTCATGGTCCTGACCGGGCTGCTCAACCTGCTGGCGGCGCCGCTTCTGATGAAGTTGATCTGACCGTTCGTGCCACTGACTCGCACGGTCATCAGGCTGGCTGCCAAGGCGACTTATCACCTTCGTATAGGCTTCTAGACTGAGCCTCTACATAGAGAGCACATGTATGTGCCGAGGTGACATGCAATGAACGCAGCCTTGCCCTCTTCCGACACTTATCAACCGGGACGACCGTGATGCCACTGGCCGAGATTCCATTGTGCGTCTGGCGCACCCGGAGCCAGGGTTTCACCTTCCGGGGCCAGAGCATCCGCTACTGGACGGCAGGGCAAGGAGAGCCCCTGCTATTGCTTCACGGTTTCCCCACGGCCAGCTGGGATTGGCACTACCTGTGGGCACCCCTGGCCCAGCGTTTTCGCGTGGTGGCCTGCGACATGCTCGGCTTCGGCGATTCGGCCAAGCCCGCGGACCACGACTACAGCCTGCTCGAGCAGGCCGATCTGCAGCAGGCGTTGCTGGCGCACCTGCACATCGACCAGCCGGTGCACCTGCTGGCTCATGACTACGGTGGCAGCGTCGCCCAGGAACTGCTGGCCAGGCACCATGAGCAGCGGCTCAAGGTGGCCAGTTGCGTGTTCCTCAACAGCGGGCTGTTCCCCGAGAGCTGCGGCGTGCTGCTGGTGCAGAAGCTGCTGCTCAGCCGCCTGGGCTGGCTG
The DNA here is from genome assembly GCF_054060555.1 of Pseudomonas sp. TE6283. Classification (NCBI taxonomy): domain Bacteria; kingdom Pseudomonadati; phylum Pseudomonadota; class Gammaproteobacteria; order Pseudomonadales; family Pseudomonadaceae; genus Pseudomonas; species Pseudomonas sp. TE6283. Next base: position 170,763 of record NZ_JBSSDH010000008.1, on the reverse strand, counting down.
GTCGGGCGCTCGTTCGGGCGCGACGACCTGGTGCGCAACGTCACCCAGGTCTACGGCCCCTGCACCCACCCCAGCGAAAGCGCCCTGGACGACTACTGGAGCCTGATTGCCTCCAATCGCGGCCCGCGCATCCTGCACCGGCTCATCAGCTTCCTGCCCGAGCGCAGGGCCCAGCGCGAACGTTGGGTCGCGGCGCTGCAACGCCCGGGCGTGCCGCTGCGCTTCATCAATGGCGCGGTGGATCCGCTGTCCGGCGCGCACATGGTCGAACGCTACCGCGAGCTGGTGCCGGAGCCGGACACCGTGGTGCTGCAGGGCATCGGCCATTACCCGCATACCGAGGCGCCGGTGCAGGTGCTGCGCCACTACCTGGCCTTTCGTGAACAACCGATGAGCTATGTGCCACTGAAGGTCGCCTGGTCCTGACCGGGCGATCATCGCCGGGCGTTATCGGGCGGCATTCGCCACGGTGCGCTTGATTGCCCGGCCCCGGCGGCTGGCGGAGACTGCGTTGCATCCTTTCATTGCCAGGAGCCTTGAGCATGAGCGAACCAGTATGTCTGCAGGATCGAGTGGTGATCGTCACGGGGGCCGGTGGCGGCCTGGGCCGGGCCCATGCGTTGCTGTTCGCCGCGCGCGGCGCGCATGTGGTGGTCAACGACCTGGGCGGGTCGACCCACGGCGAAGGTGCCAATGCCTCGGCGGCCGACCGCGTTGTGGAGGAGATCCGCGCCGCAGGCGGCTCGGCGATCGCCAACCATGACTCGGTCACCGACGGTGCGCGCATCGTCGAGCAGGCCCTGGACACCTTCGGCCGCGTCGATGTGCTGGTCAACAATGCCGGCATCCTGCGCGACAAGACCTTCCACAAGATGGAAGACAGCGACTGGGAGCTGGTCTACCGCGTGCACGTCGAGGGCGCCTACAAGGTCACCCACGCTGCCTGGCCGCACCTGCGGGCGCAGAACTGGGGGCGGGTGATCTTCACCTCGTCCACCTCGGGCATCTATGGCAATTTCGGCCAGGCCAACTACGGCATGGCCAAGCTCGGCCTCTATGGGCTGACCCGCACCCTGGCCATCGAGGGTCGCAAGCACGGCATCCTGGTCAACGCCATCGCCCCGACCGGCGGCACGCGCATGACCGAGGGGCTGATCCCGCCGCAGGTGTTCGAGCGGCTGCAGCCCGAGCTGATCAGCCCGCTGGTGGTGTACCTGGGGAGCGAACAGTGCCAGGACAGCGGCGAGCTGTTCGAGGTGGGCGGCGGCTGGGTCGGCAAGGTGCGCTGGGAGCGCAGCCAGGGCGTGGGATTTGACCCGCGCGAAGGGTTCACGCCCGAGCAGGTGGCGGACAACTGGGCGCGCATTGGCGACTTCGAGGGCGCCGGGCATCCGCAGGACAGCCTGCAGGCGTTGCAGCAGATGATGGCGAACCTGCAGAAGTATCCGTTGGGTTGAACAATGCCGGGGCCGCGCTGCGGCCCTTTCGCCGGTCTTGCGAATCCTGCACAAATAAAAAAGGCCGCTGCAATCGCAGCGGCCAATCGAGACGTTAGATCAAGGAGCTTCAAAATCAACGTCGGTGAACCTGGGCGGGCCCGAAAGGCAGGGGGGAGAGCCCTTCGTGCCGGCCAGTGAGATCAGAATAAGCGCTTGATCCCGTGGGAAAAATAGCGGCTTATGACATTCACCTTTACGTTTCGGGTAAAAGTGCCAGGCGGACTATAGCCAGCCTGCACAGTGAAAATCCGTAATGCTTTGTAAACCCTTTCACTGATCCGCGCCGTAACCCATCCGCCAGCTGGTGGCCTGGGTGGCGGCGAGCAGGCGCCGGGCGGCCGGGCCGTGCTCGTCGGCATGGAAGATCGAGGTCGGCCCGACCACGGTCATCACCGCGGCGACCTGGCCCATGGCGTTGAACACCGGCGCGGACAGCGCATCGACCCCCGGCATCAGCAACCCGTGCACATGGTGCAGGCCGCGCTGGCGGATCTGCTCCAGCAGGGGCACGTAGTCGCTCGCCTTCTGGCCGAGCGTGGCCAGTTCCTGGTCGCGCAGCTCCACGGTCTCCCGCTCGGGCAGATGCGCCGCGAACACCAGCCCGGTGGACGAACTCAGCAATGGCAGCACCGAGCCGATCTGGGTCACCACCGTCACTGCCCGCACCGCCGGCTCGATGCTCACCACGGTCGCGCCCTGGTTGCCCCACACGGCGATGAAGCAGCTTTCGTTGAGCTCGTCGCGCAGTTGCGACAGCGGCAGCGCGGCCACCTTCAGCACATCGATGCTGCCCAGTGCCGCCATCCCCACCCGCAACGCCTCGCGCCCCAGCCCGTAGTGGTTGGTGGCCGGGTCCTGTTCGGCGAAGCCGCTGGCGATCAGCGCCTGCAGGTAGCGGTGCACCTTGCTCGCCGGCATGTCCACGTGCTCGGCCAGGCGCGACAGCGAGGTGGAGGGGGAGAGTTCGGCCAGGGCCTTGAGGATGTCGGTGCCGACTTCCGCCGAGCGGACCTTCTGTTTGCCGTTGTCGGCGCTGCTGCTGGCTTTGGCCATGGGGGAGCTTCTATGCGGATTTCTTAGGATGGCGCCTTTATAGCTTGACGCCTGCGCGTGGGCAAATTACGTTATTCGTAATCTGATTACGATAAAAACAATGCAGACGCGCTGCCGCCCTTGGTGCCGGTTTCAGGATCGGGCCCGCAGCCAGCTGCCCCGCAACGGCTCCCAGCGCCCGGAGGCACCGATGACCCGCGACACTTCCCCTGAACTCGAGTACCTGAGCGGCTTCGGCAACGAATTCGCCAGCGAAGCCTTGCCCGGCGCCCTGCCGGTCGGGCAGAACTCGCCGCAGAAAGCCCCCTACGGGCTGTACGCCGAGCTGCTGTCGGGCACCGCCTTCACCATGACCCGCAGCGAACTGCGCCGTACCTGGCTGTACCGCATCCGCCCGTCGGCGCTGCACCCGCGTTTCGAGCGCCTGGAGCGCCAGCCGCTGACCGGCGCGCTGGGCGCCATCAACCCCAATCGCCTGCGCTGGAGCCCCCAGCCGATCCCGTCCGAGCCGACCGACTTCATCGATGGCTGGCTGCCGATGGTGGCCAACTCGGCATCGGAAAAGCCGGCCGGGGTGAGCATCTACATCTACCGCGCCAACCGTTCCATGGAGCGGGTGTTCTTCAATGCCGACGGCGAGCTGCTGCTGGTGCCGGAACAAGGTCGCCTGCGCATCGCCACCGAGCTGGGCGTGCTCGAAGTCGGGCCGCTGGAGATCGCGGTGATCCCGCGGGGCATGAAGTTCCGGGTCGAACTGCTCGATACCCAGGCCCGTGGCTATATCGCCGAGAACCACGGCGCGCCGCTGCGCATCCCGGACCTCGGCCCGATCGGCAGCAACGGATTGGCCAACCCGCGTGACTTCCTCACCCCGGTCGCCCATTACGAAGAGAGCAGCGGCCCGGTGCAGCTGGTGCAGAAGTTCCTCGGTGAACACTGGGCCTGCGAGCTGCAGCATTCGCCGCTGGATGTGGTCGCCTGGCACGGCAGCAACGTGCCGTACAAGTATGATCTGCGCCGCTTCAACACCATCGGCACGGTCAGTTTCGACCACCCCGACCCGTCGATCTTCACCGTGCTGACCTCGCCCACCAGCGTGCACGGCATGGCCAACATGGACTTCGTGATCTTCCCGCCGCGCTGGATGGTGGCCGAGAACACCTTCCGTCCACCGTGGTTCCACCGCAACCTGATGAACGAGTTCATGGGCCTGATCCACGGTGCCTACGACGCCAAGGCCGAAGGCTTCCTGCCCGGCGGCGCCTCGCTGCACGGGGTGATGAGCGCCCACGGCCCGGACGCCGAGACCTGCGACAAGGCCATCTCGGTGGACCTGGCGCCGCACAAGATCGACAACACCATGGCCTTCATGTTCGAGACCAGCCAGGTGCTGCGTCCGAGCCGCCAGGCCCTCGAAAGCCCGCAATTGCAGGCCGACTACGATAGTTGCTGGGCCACCTTGCCGAGCACCTTCAACCCGAACCGGAGATAACCGATGAACCACACCGCCATTGCCCGCAGCTGGGTCGAGCACGCCAACGGGCACCGCGACTTCCCGCTGCAGAACCTGCCCCTGGGCATCTTCAGCCGCCCAGGGCAGGCGCCACGTTGCGGCGTGGCCATCGGCGACGCGATCCTCGACCTCGAGGCCGTGCTGGCCGCCGGCCTGTTCGACGGCGCGGCCAAGGCCGCCGTCGAGGCCACCGTCGGCGGCGCGCTGAATGCCTTCTTCGCCCTCGGCCGTGCGGCCCGCGTGGCTCTGCGCGAGCGCCTGCTGGTACTGCTGGGCGAGGGCAGCGAGCACCAGGCTGCGCTGAAGGCTGCGCTGTACCCGGCCAGCGAATGCCAACTGCACCTGCCGGCGAAGATCGGTGACTACACCGACTTCTATGTCGGCATCGAGCATGCCAAGAACGTCGGCAAGCTGTTCCGCCCGGACAACCCGCTGCTGCCCAACTACAAGCATGTGCCGATCGGCTACCATGGCCGCGCCTCGACCATCCGTGCCTCCGGCGCCGATGTGCGCCGCCCCAAGGGCCAGACCCTGCCGGCGGGCCAGACCGAGCCGAGCTTCGGCCCTTGCGCGCGGCTGGACTACGAGCTGGAACTGGGCATCTGGATCGGCCAGGGCAACGACATGGGCCAGCCGATCCCGGTGGGCGATGCCGCCGAGCACGTGGCCGGCTTCTGCCTGCTCAACGACTGGTCGGCGCGGGACATCCAGGCCTGGGAATACCAGCCGCTGGGCCCGTTCCTGTCCAAGAGCTTCATCACCACGGTGTCGCCGTGGGTGGTAACCGCCGAAGCCCTGGAGCCGTTCCGCTGCGCCCAGCCGGCCCGTCCGGAGGGTGACCCGCAGCCGCTGTCGTACCTGCTGGACAAGCGCGACCAGGCTGCCGGCGCCTTGGATATTGAACTGGAAGTGCTGCTGCTGACCGAGCGCATGCGCGAGCAGAACCTGCCGGCGCATCGCCTGACCCTGAGCAGCACCCGCAGCATGTACTGGACCGTGGCGCAGATGGTTGCCCACCACAGCGTCAACGGCTGCCAGCTGCAACCGGGCGACCTGTTCGGTTCGGGTACCCTGTCGGGCGCCGCGCCGGGGTCGTTCGGCAGCCTGCTGGAGATCACCGAGGGCGGCAAGCACCCGGTGGAACTGGCCAGCGGCGAGGTGCGCAAGTTCCTCGAGGACGGCGACGAGATCATCCTGCGCGCCCGTTGCGTGCGCGAGGGCGTGGCCAGCATCGGCTTCGGCGAGTGCCGCGGCACCATCGTCGCGGCCAGCTGAGGGGGCAGGGCGATGGAACTGTTCACCTACTACCGCTCCACCTCGTCGTATCGGGTGCGCATCGCCCTGGCGCTCAAGGGCCTGGACTACCAGGCCCTGCCAGTGAATCTGCTCAAGGGCGAACAGCGCGGCGCGGACTACCTGGCGCTCAACCCCCAGGGCCGGGTGCCGGCCCTGCGCCTGGAGAGCGGCGAGCTGCTGGTGCAGTCGCCGGCGATCATCGAGTACCTGGAGGAAGCCTTCCCCGAAACGCCACTGCTGCCCCGTGCGCCCGAAGCCCGGGCCAGGGTGCGCGGCGTGGCGGCGATCATCGGCTGCGATGTCCATCCGTTGCACAACGTCAGCGTGCTCAACCAACTGCGTCAGCTGGGGCACGACGAGGCCCAGGTCAACCAGTGGATCGGCCACTGGATCAGCCAGGGGCTGGCGGCGGTGGAGCAACTGATCGGCGATGACGGCTTCTGCTTCGGGGCGACGCCGGGCGTGGCCGACGTCTACCTGATCCCGCAGCTGTACGCGGCCGAGCGCTTCAACATCGACCTCGGCGGCTACCCGCGCATTCGCCGGGTGGCCGCCCTGGCCGAGCAGCACCCGGCCTTCCACCAGGCCCACCCGGCGAGGCAGCCCGACACGCCCGACTGATCGCCACCGCCCGCACCTGCACTCATAACAACAAAAGACAGGGACCTTGCGATGCACAACCAGATAGCCAGCTTTCGCGCGGCGCTCGACGCGCGCCCGGTGTCACCCTACCAGTGGCGCCTGCTGCTGCTGTTGATCCTGCTGTTGGTCACCGATGGTTATGACGCCCAGGTGCTGGGCTATGTGATCCCCGCGCTGGCCCAGGACTGGGGGCTGGAGAAGGCCGCCTTCGGGCCGGTGTTCAGCGCCAACCTGCTGGGCCTGACGGTCGGCTCGCTGGCGGTGACGCCACTGGCCGACCGCTTCGGCGTGCGCCGGGTGCTGCTGTGCTGCGTGCTGCTGTACGCCAGCCTGACGGTGCTGATGGTGTTCGCCTCTTCCCTCGACAGCCTGATGCTGGCGCGCTTTCTCTGCGGCATCGGCATGGGCGGCGCCATGCCCAGCGCCATGGCGCTGATGGCCGACTATGCGCCGCCTCGGCTGCGTACCCTGATGGTCACCCTGGCGGCCTGCGGATTCTCCCTGGGCGGCGCGGCGGGCGGCTTCGTCGCCGCGGGCTTCATCGATCATCACGGTTGGCAGGCGGTGTTCCTCGCCGGCGGCGTGGCGCCCTTGCTGCTGTTCCCGTTCCTGATGCTGTTCCTGCCCGAGTCGCTGCCGCGCCTGCTGCGCGACGCCCCGCCCTATGCGCGGTTGCAGCGGGTGACTGCCCGGTTGTTGCCCGGTTGGCAGATACCAGTGGCGCGGATCGCCAGCGACGAGCCGGCGGACAGCAAGCTCACCGTGGTGGCGCTGTTCCGCGACGGCTTCGCCCGCCCGACCCTGCTGCTGTGGAGCACCTTCTTCGTCAGCCTGATCCTGCTGTACTTCATGATCAGCTGGCTGCCGTCGCTGCTGCAGGAAAGCGGGCTGGCGCTGAACCAGGCCAACCTGGTCACCTCGCTGTTCCTGTTCGCCGGCACCTTCGGCGCCGTGTGCCTGGCCTGGTGCGCCGACCGCATGGCCAACAAGGCCTATCTGCTGGCCGCCGTGCTGCTGGGGGCGGCGCTGTTCAGCGTGCTGGTCGGCCTGAACCATGATGACCCGCGCTGGCTGGTGCCCAGTGTGTTCGCCGCCGGCTTCTGCATCATCGGTGGCCAGCTGACGCTCAATGCCTTCGTCAGCAACTTCTACCCGGCCCAGGTGCGCGCCACCGGCACCGGCTGGGCCCTGGGCGTCGGGCGCTTCGGCTCGATCCTCGGGCCGCTGCTGGGCAGCCTGCTGCTGACGTTGCACATGCCGGTGGAGCAGATCTTCTTCTTCTGCGCCGTCCCGGCCGTGCTGGGGGCGTTGTTGATCAGCCGGGTGCGGGCGCCGCGGCCGCGTGAGCCGAAGGTCGCGGGCGAGGCCTTAATGGATTGAGCGCTTGGCGCTGGGCAGTTGGCCGAGGCGTTCGCTGAGTTTCAGGCGCTGCAGTGGGTCGTCGGTGAGCAACAGGGCGTGCTCCAGGTCGAAGCGTTCGGCCTGGGGGCAGTCCAGGTGCTGGTACAGCGTGGCGCGGGCCAGGTAATCGCTGACCTGCACCGGGCCCAGTTGCATGACCCGTTCGGCATCGATCAGGGCGGCCAGGTTGTTGTCGTTGCTGGTATGCAGCTGGCGCAGGTTACGCGACAGGCGCTGGAGCATCTGCCTCGGCGAAGCGCCGCGCAGGTGCTCGACGGTCAGCGGCAGCTGCGGGCCGTACTGGCGGGCGAGCAGTTCGCGGCAGTCGTTGGGGTAGAGGCGCCGGCCACCGCAGGGGTCGAGCAGGTGATCGGCGCCGGGTACGCGCAGCAGGAAATGGCCGGGGAAGTTGACGCCCTCCAGCGGGATCGACAGGCGGCGGGCCAGTTCCAGGGCGAGGATGGCCAACAGCAACGGCTGGCCTCGGCGGCGCTGCAGCACCTTGTCCATCAGGGCCGCCTGCGGTCGCAACGGGTGGTATTCGTCCTGCTGGAAGCCCAGGGCGTTGAGCTGGCGCAGCAAGGGCTGGGCCAGCTCGTTGAGCGGCAGCATCGGTAGGCTGGTGCTGACGTCGCGTTGCAGTTCGTGCAGTCGGGCCAGGCCGGCTGCGGGCTCGACACTGGCGTCATGCTCGGCGGCAATCCACAGGGCAGCTTCCAGCAGGGCGACCGGCTCGCGTTCCAGGCAGGCCAGGCAGGCTTGGCGTGGGTTCATGGGACCTCTCCATCACGCTTAACTTGTAGCCCTGGCGCGGCTTTTCGTCCAGTGGTCCGTCCGTGCGGTGTCCGGCCTCGACCTGTTTATACTGGTAGGAGCACCTCTTTGGGGAGCCCGTCTATGTTCGAGCTCATGCAAAGCACCCGCGCCCAGTCACTGCACCTGTTCATCGACCCGCCCACGGGCCTGAAGGCCGTGGTGGTGATTCACAGCGAACAACTGGGGCCGGCCATGGGCGGCTGCCGCTACCTGCCCTATGCCGACGACGAGAGCGCCATGGCCGACGCCATCCGCCTGGCCCAGGGCATGAGCTACAAGGCGGCCCTGGCCGGGCTGCCGATGGGCGGTGGCAAGGCGGTGATCGTGCGCAATCCGCACGTGGAAAACCGCGCGGCGCTGTTCGAGGCCTTCGGCCGCTTCGTCGACAGCCTCCAGGGGCGTTTCATCACGGCGGTGGACAGCGGCACCTCTACCCTCGACATGGACTGTATTGCCCAGTCCACTCCCTACGTGACCAGCACCACGGCCTCGGGCGACCCGTCGCCCCATGCGGCCATGGGTGTGTTCGCCGGCATTCGCGCCACCTCCATGGCCCGCCTGGGCAGCGACAACCTGGAGGGGCTGCGGGTGGCGGTGCAGGGCCTGGGCAATGTGGGCTACGCCCTGGCCGAGCAACTGCATGCGGCGGGCGCCGAGTTGCTGGTCAGCGACCTGGACCCGGGCAAAGTGCGCCTGGCGGTGGAGCAGTTCAGTGCCCATCCGGTGGCCCATGAGGCCTTGATCAGCACCCCGTGCGACATCTTCGCCCCCTGTGGCGTGGGGCCGGTGCTCAACGGGCAGAGCGTGATGCAACTGCGCTGTGCGGCGGTGGCGGGGTCGGCGAACAACCAGCTGACCACGTTGCAGGTGGCCGACCAGTTGGAGAGCCGGGGGATCCTGTACGCGCCGGACTACGTGATCAATGCGGGCGGGTTGATCTATGTGGCGTTGACCCATCGGGGGGAAACCGTGGGTAGCATCACCGCGCACCTGGCGCGAATTCCCACGCGGCTGACCGAGGTGTTCGCCCATGCCCAGGCGGAGAAACGGTCGCCGGCGCGGGTGGCGCAAATGTTGGCGGAGCGCTTGCTGTATGGCTGAGGGCCTGGTCGCGGGGCTTGCCCCGCGATGCGGTCATTCGGCCGCGTCACCTTCGAGCAGCTCCGCCAGCGCATCCGGCTGGCTCTTGAACGCCCGGGCGAACACGTCGCGGTTCTTGGCCATGTAGATACCGGCTTCCTCGACCTGCTGTTCGCTCAGCGACGGCACGGCCTTTTGCAGCACCTCGGCCAGGCGCTCGGCCAGTTCGAGCATCTTGTCGTGACGGTCTGCTTCGGCCTTATCCATGAACAAGCGCTCCGGGTCGCGGCTGCTGCGGTACACCACTTCGACGGCCATTCATCACCTCTGTGCCTTTTTGCTGGTTGGGTTGCGGGTAACTGTATTTTTATACAGTACATCGCCCGGCCATCATCCTGCAACCGCAATGATGGCCCGGCAAACTGAAAATCAGCGTAGCCCACAGGTGCCCTGCGGCAATCGGCCGCCTTCCAAGACAGGGGCCGTGGCCCTTTAACTGCATGGCACAAGACCTTCAGCCGTATCTAGGAATCGAACATCGTGAACATCAAATGGGCAGAAAGACTGCGCAAAGGCCTGCACGGCTCCGCCGACTCGCTGGGCAACCTGTGCGTGGAAGCCTTCCACTACCTGGCGCTGTTCGGCATCGGCGCGATCACCGCCTATGCGGCGGTGGCGACCTTCATGGACATGCTGGGCAAGGGCGGGGTCAGCGTCGATGACATCCTGCTGCTGTTCATCTACCTGGAGCTGGGGGCGATGGTGGGGATCTACTTCAAGACCAACCACATGCCAATCCGCTTCCTGCTCTATGTGGCGATCACTGCATTGACCCGCCTGCTGATCGGCGATGTCTCGCACCACAAGGCGCCGGATGTCGGGCTGCTGTACGTGTGCGGGGGCATCCTGCTGCTGGCATTCGCCATCCTGGTGGTGCGCTACGCCTCGTACCGTTACCCGTCGACCAAGGCGCTGGATGCCAGCGGCAAGGAAGTGGACGAGGGCAAGTAGCGCTTAGTTGGCACTGCCGGCGGCAGGAAAGCGCTGCTCGCCGTGCCAGGTGCGGGTCAGGGCCGCCAGCACTTCCAGTGGGTTCTGCCCCAGCTCGATGGCCAGGCCCAGGCGGATGCTGTCGATGACCCGTTGCAGGCGCACTGGGTCGTTGCGCTGGGCCTGGCTGATCAGGCGCCTGGCGACCACGCCGCTGTCGTCGGACAGGGTCAGCATGATGCTGCCGTCCAGGCGCTCGATGCTCAGGTTGACCCGGTACTCGGGGGCGAAGGCGGCGCTGATCTGATCGAAAGGGTTGTTCATGGTCGGGGTCTGCAGTGAATGACTGCAGGGGTTGACCGGAGGCGGCCGGGGTTGGTTCAGGCCCGCTGATCGGCCAACAATGAAAACGCCCGGCGCAAGGCCGGGCGTGCTTGTCTGAACCCTTGTCGGTCAGGCGTCTGGATCGCTCAGTTCCAGGGCGCCGCGCTTGCTGCGCAACTTGCCATAGAAGTGTTCCAGCGCGTGGTTAAGCTTGCTGGCGGCGCCATCGACGGCATGTTCCAGCGAAGTGGCGGTGTGGGTCACGGAGATCGGCTGGTGGCCTTTCGGGCGAGCCTCCATCTGGCAGCGTTTGTCGTGGGGACCGGGCTTGGCGCCGTTTTCGTCACGCAGGTGGACTTCAATGCGGGTGAGGTCGTCCTCGTAACGTTCGAGGCTGCTTTGCAGGGTACTGCGGACCCATTGGTCGAGACGGATGTTGCCTTCGATGTGGTTGCTGCTGTTGACCTGGATTTGCATGATTCAATCCTTATTCAGCTTGCTCGCGAGAGGCGTGCCTAGGCCACTGAGGGCGTTGGGTTTTCTGCGCCTCTTGACTCTAAAGTCAGGCAACCGACGGACGAATTCAAGCCCTTTTGCAAAATAAATTTCCTGTTGCAAATCGGTCCGCCCACAGCGATACCTGCCGATCACTGCAATCAATGATGCTGTGACACGCACCTGGCGGCCCCTAAGCTCGGGCGCATCCATTTCATCCCTCGGGAGCGCCGCATGTCCAGCAACCCTCTGTTCCAGCCCTTCACCCTCGGCTCCCTCGACCTGCCGACCCGCGTGGTCATGGCGCCGATGACCCGTACCTTCTGCCCCGGCGGCGTGCCCCACGACGGCGTGATCGAGTACTACCGCCGCCGCGCAGCCGCCGGTGTCGGCCTGATCATCACCGAGGGCACCACGGTCGGGCACAAGGCCGCCAACGGCTACCCCAACGTACCCCGCTTCCACGGTGAGGACGCCCTGGCCGGCTGGAAGCGCGTGGTCGAGGCCGTGCACGCCGAGGGCGGGCGCATCGTGCCGCAGCTGTGGCATGTGGGCAGTGTGCGGCGCCTGGGCACCGAGCCGGACGCCGCGGTCCCGGGCTATGGCCCGAGCGGCAAGGAAAAGGACGGCCAGGTGCTGGTCCACGGCATGAGCCGGGAGGATATCCGCGAGGTGATCGCCGCCTTCGCCCAGGCGGCGCGCGATGCCCAGGCCATCGGCATGGACGGCGTGGAGATCCACGGCGCCCACGGCTACCTGATCGACCAGTTCTTCTGGGAAGCCAGCAACCGTCGCGATGACGAATATGGCGGTGACCTGGCCGGGCGCTCGCGCTTCGCCATCGAACTGATCCAGGCCGTGCGCGCGGCCGTAGGCCCGGACTTCCCGATCATCCTGCGTTTCTCGCAATGGAAGCAGCAGGACTACAGCGCGCGCCTGGTGGATACCCCCGAGGCCCTGGCGGCGTTCCTCAAGCCCCTGGCCGAGGCGGGCGTGGATATCTTCCACTGCTCCACCCGGCGCTTCTGGGAGCCGGAGTTCGAGGGCAGCGAGCTGAACCTCGCCGGCTGGACCCGCCAGCTCACCGGCAAGCCGACCATCACCGTGGGCAGTGTCGGCCTGGATGGCGAGTTCCTGCAGTTCATGGTTGCCACCGACAAGGTGGCCAAGCCCGCCAGCCTCGAAGGGTTGCTGCGCCGCCTGCACGACCAGGAGTTCGACCTGGTGGCCGTGGGACGCGCTTTGCTGGTGGATGCCGAGTGGGCGCGCAAAGTGCGGGACGGGCGTGAGGACGATGTGCTGCCGTTCAGCCGTGAGGCGCTGACGACCTTGGCTTGATCACCAGTGGCGGGGCCTGCGGCTCGCGGCAGGCGCCGTACAGGTAGCCCTCGAACTGCTCGACGATCGCCGGCCAGCCCTGGCGGCTGGCGTGCTGGCGGGCGTTCAGGCGCACCCGGCGCAGGGTTTCGCCTTCCTCCAGCAACCAGCAGGCGGCGTCGATGAACGCCGCCTGGTCCCCCGGCATGGCCAAGGCGCCACTGTGGCCGTGGCGGATATGCTGGGCGGCGGCGGCTTCGTCGTAGGCGACCACGGCCAGCCCCGAGGCGAGCGCTTCGAGCACGACGTTGCCGAAGGTTTCGGTCAGGCTTGGGAAGAGGAAAAGGTCGCCGCTGGCGTAGTGCTCGGCCAGTACCTCGCCGCGCTGCGCGCCACAGAACACGGCATCGGGCAGTTGCTGTTCGAGCTGCCCACGCAGCGGCCCATCGCCGACGATCACCAGGCGCAGCCGCCGCTGCGGATAGGCCTTGCCCAGGGCCTCCATGCAAGGACGCAGCAGGGCCAGGTTCTTCTCCGCGGCCAGGCGCCCGACATGCAGCACGGCAATATCGTCCACACCCAGCCCCCACTGCTCGCGCAGGGCCTGGCTGCGGCGTGCCGGGTTGAACAGGCTGGCATCGACCCCGCGGGCCATCAGGCCGAGCCGTTCGAAGCCGCGGCGCTCCAGCTCCAGGCGCTGGCTGACGCTGGGCACCAGGGTGATGGCGGTGCGCCGATGGAACCAGCGCAGGTAGTGGGTGAGCATCCGCGACAGCAGGCCCAGGCCGTACTGCCCCGAATATTGCGGGAAGTTGGTGTGAAAGCCGCTGACCACCGCCACGCCCAGGCGCCGGGCGGCGCGCAGGGCGCTCAGGCCCAGCGGGCCTTCGGTGGCGATGTAAAGCACGTCCGGGCGTTGCCGGCGCCAGCGGCGCCACAGCTTGTGCATCGACACCTCGCCCCATTGCAGGCCTGGGTAGCCCGGCAATGGCCAACCCCGGCACAGCAGCAGGGTCTCGTCGTTGCCGGCCCCATTGTCGGTGGCCTGGCGCGGGCGGATCAGTTCCACCTGGTGGCCGCGCCGGCGCAGCCCTTCGCTGAGGCGGCCAAGGGTGTTGGCCACGCCATTGATCTCGGGTGGGAAGGTTTCGCTGACCAGGGTAATACGCAGGGACGGTGTGCTCATGGGAAAAAGTCTGGGCCGCCCCGGTTGCGCCCATGTGACGCCTTTGTGACGGGTGCATGACGCCTGATTTCCGGCACTTGCATCCGTTTGAATATTTCCTTGCAAGGTACTCAAGAACCCTCGCCACGCAGCCGATGCAGAGGCATTCGACTCTATGAATTCGCTCCGGGAGAGCGGCCATGTTCAACAGCAAATTGAAGAAAGAAATCCAGCAACTGCGTGAAGAGCTGATGTCCATCGAGCAGGTCAAGAACAGCCTCGACAGCGAGATGCTGGTGCTCCAGCTCGATCCCCAGGGGCGCATCGAGTCGGTCAACGGCAACTTCGAGGCCGAGATGGGCTATCGCGCCGAGCAACTGATCGGGCGCAACATCGAGGAGATCGTGCCCGCGCATGTGAAGAAGCTCGATTTCTACCAGCGCATGAAGCAGGCCATCACCCGCGGCGAGCACCTCAACGGCGCCTTCCGTCTGCTGCGCGGCAACGGTGACGAGGCCTGGCTGCGTTCGATCCTGCAGCCGGTCAAGAACAGCGAAGGGCGCATCAAGTACTTCTCCCTGCACTCCAGCGACCTGACCCGCACCATCGAGACCTCCCGCGAGCACGAGAGCCTGATCAAGGCGCTGATGCGCTCCACCGCAGTAATCGAGTTCAACCTCGAAGGCCAGGTACTGACTGCCAACGACCGCTTCCTGCAGACCATGGGCTACAGCCTGGAGCAGGTGCGCGGCAAGCCGCACCGTATGTTCTGCGAGCCGGAAGAAGCCAACTCGCCTGGCTACCAGGAGTTCTGGAACCGCCTGCGCCGCGGCGAGTTCGTCGCCGAGCGCTTCAAGCGTATTGATTCCCATGGCCGGGTGGTCTGGCTGGAGGCTACGTACAACCCGATCATCGACGCCCATGACGTGCTCTACAAAGTGGTCAAGTTCGCCACCGTGATCACCGACCAGGTCAACCAGGAACTGGCCGTGGCCCAGGCCGCCGACATTGCCTACACCACCTCGCTGGAGACCGACGACAGCGCGCGCAAGGCCACCGACGTGGTGACCCAGACCGTCGAGGTGATGCGCGGCCTGGAAGGTTCGATGCAGGACGCCGCCGATGGCATCCAGGCGTTGGACAAGCAGTCAAAGGTGATCGGCGCGATCATCAAGACCATCAGCGACATCGCCGGTCAGACCAACCTGCTGGCGCTCAACGCCGCCATCGAAGCCGCCCGCGCCGGCGAGCAGGGGCGCGGCTTCGCCGTGGTCGCCGATGAAGTACGTCAGTTGGCCTCGCGCACCAGCAGCGCCACCGAGGAGATCGCCAAGGTGGTGCAGCAGAACGAACAGCTGGCCCAGGCCGCGGTGGACATCATCGACACCAGCAAGCGCCAGGCCGAGCAGGGCCTGGCCCTGGCCGCCGATACCGGCGGGGTGATCGTCGAGATCCAGGAAGGGGCGAAGAAGGTGGTGGATGCGGTGGGGCAGTTTTCCAGCCAGTTGAACCACTGACCGGACTTAAGCCATCGCGGGGCAAGCCCGCTCCCACGCATTGCGCGTGGGAGCGGGCTTGCCCCGCGATGGCTTCATTCAGGTACGCTCACGCACCCAGAACAGCGTCGCCCCGGCCACCGCCGCCGGCATCATCAGCACGTTGACCCCCGGAATCATCAGCGCAAGATAAGTGATCCCGCCAAACCCCATCGATTGCCAGCGCTTCTGCCGCAGCCAGGCGAGCATGTCCTGCCAGCTCATCTTGTTGTTGTCCGCCGGGTAGTCGATGTACTGGATCGCCATCATCCAGATCCCGAACACCAGCCACAGTGGCGCGGCGATCACGTTCACCACCGGGATGAACGAGAGGATGAACAGGCCGATGGCCCGAGGCAGGAAGTAGCCCAGCTTGCGCATCTCACGGCTGAGGGTGCGTGGCACCATGGCCACCAGCTCGGCCCAGCTGAAGGGCGGGAAGTTGTCCTGGCCGCGCACCACCACCTCTACCTTTTCCGCCAGGAAGCCGTTGAACGGCGCGGCGATGACGTTGGCCAGCAGGGTGAAGGTGAAGAACACCATCAACAGCACCAGGGCAACGAACAGCGGCCACAGGATGTAGGTGAGAAAGCCCAGCCAGTCGGGCAGGGTGGGCATCAGCGCATCGACCCACAGGCTGAACTGATGGCCGGCGAAATAGATCAGGCCGCCGAACAGCAGCAGGTTGACCGCCAGGGGCAGCAGCACGAACAGGCGCAGGCTCGGGCTCAGGACCAGTTTCAGGCCTTCGCGCAGGTACTGGGGGCCGGACAGGACGGGGGCTTGCATCGGAATGCTCCGCTTGAGGAAAACGCGCTGACCTTACCGAGTTTGGCGCGCGGACGAAAGGCACCGCGCCTCTGGGAAACGGTGTGTAACAAAGCACTGGGACAATGGCTGCCGGATAGAGACTGTCTATAAGGTGGATTGTCGAAGGATATTTCCTTAATCTCTGCGGCCTCGCTACAGTGCGCTCAACTTTTTCGGTTTTGGACCAACGCGTTGTAGCCTTCCCCAAGTGCTGCGTGGGTCCTTTTTAATTCCAGCTGGCGCAACCGGCACCTAGATGCCCCGTGCGGCCCGCTCGACAGGAGTTCGACATGTCTGAAGTACGTCATTCGCGCGTCATCATTCTCGGTTCCGGCCCTGCCGGTTACAGCGCCGCGGTGTACGCCGCCCGTGCCAACCTCAAGCCACTGCTGATCACCGGCATGCAGGCCGGCGGCCAGCTGACCACCACCACCGAAGTCGACAACTGGCCGGGCGACCCCCACGGCCTGACCGGCCCGGCCCTGATGCAGCGCATGCAGGAGCACGCCGAGCGCTTCGAGACCGAGATCGTCTTCGATCACATCAACGCCGTCGACCTGGCCAACAAGCCGTTCACCCTGCGCGGTGACAGCGGCACCTACACCTGCGACGCGCTGATCGTCGCCACCGGCGCCAGCGCCCGCTACCTGGGCCTGCCGTCGGAAGAAACCTTCATGGGCAAGGGTGTGTCGGCCTGCGCCACCTGCGACGGTTTCTTCTACCGCAACAAGCCGGTCGCCGTGGTCGGTGGCGGCAACACCGCCGTGGAAGAAGCACTGTACCTGGCCAACATCGCCAGCAAGGTGACCCTGGTGCACCGCCGCGACACCTTCCGCGCCGAGAAGATCCTGATCGACAAGCTGCACGCCCGTGTCGCCGAAGGCAAGATCGAGCTCAAGCTCAATGCCACCCTGGATGAAGTGCTGGGTGACAACATGGGCGTGACCGGTGCGCGCCTGAAGAACAACGACGGCAGCTTCGACGAAATCAAGGTCGACGGCGTGTTCATCGCCATCGGCCACACCCCGAACACCTCGCTGTTCGAAGGCCAGCTGACCCTGAAGGACGGTTACCTGGTGGTCCACGGCGGCCGTGAAGGCAACGCCACCGCCACCAACGTCGAGGGCGTGTTCGCCGCTGGCGACGTGGCCGACCACGTCTACCGCCAGGCCATCACCTCGGCCGGTGCCGGCTGCATGGCGGCCCTGGACGTCGAGCGCTACCTGGACGGCCTGGCCAACGCCGCGCACTGATCCAGCCTTTGCGGGCCAGCCCCGCGATAAAAAAACCGGCCATCTGGCCGGTTTTTTTTGTACCCGCGTTTCAGCTCACAGGCTCAGGCGCATCGACAGGTCCACCGCCTTCACGTCCTTGGTCATCGCGCCGATCGAGATGTAGTCCACCCCCGTCTCGGCAATCACCCGCAGGGTGGTCTCGTTGACGCCGCCGCTGGCCTCCAGCTTGGCCTTGCCGGCGGTGATGCTTACCGCTTCGCGCATCTCATCCAGGGTCAGTTCGTCGAGCATGACGATGTCTGCCCCGGCCGCCAGCGCCTGACGCAGTTCGTCCAGGCTTTCCACCTCGATTTCCACCGGCTTGCCCGGGGCGATGCGATGCGCCGCCGCCACGGCCTCGGCCACGCCACCGCTGGCGGCGATATGGTTTTCCTTGATCAGGAAGGCGTCGTACAGGCCGATGCGGTGGTTGTGGCAGCCGCCGCAGGTGACCGCGTACTTCTGCGCCAGGCGCAGGCCGGGCAGGGTCTTGCGGGTGTCGAGCAGGCGCACCTGGGTGCCTTCCACCAGGTCGGCCAGGAAGCGCGCGCGGGTGGCCACGCCTGAAAGCATCTGCAGGAAGTTCAGCGCCGTGCGTTCGCCGCTGAGCAGCGAGCGCGCCGGGCCTTCGAGGTGGAACAGCACCTGGTTGGCCGTGGCCCGCTCGCCGTCGGCCACCTGCCAGTGCACCGCCACCCGCGGGTCGAGCTGGCGGAATACCGTATCGACCCAGGCGGTGCCGGCGATCACGCAGTCCTCGCGGGTGATGATGGTCGCCTTGGCCAGGCGCTCGGCCGGGATCAGCTGGGCGGTGATGTCGCCGCTGCCGATGTCCTCGAGCAGCGCGCGGCGCACGTTGGCTTCGATTTCGGCGGTCAGGTCGGCGAGGCGTAGGTTCGGCATGGTCGGCTCCACAAGCTAGGTGCCGCGATTATAGGGCAGGGGGGCGGCGTGTACAGCTGCCGGGCGGATGACCTTTGGTCAGGCGGGTTGAGCATTCCTGCGAACGCACTGTCAGTTGAGGCGCACGAATGGGGTGCTGGCAGCTGTCGGTATTTTCACCGATAATGGCGACCAGTATTTGGCGTCATAGCTTTGACGATTCCCTTCCAGTCGAAAAACGCAACATCCAGCAAGGAGTCCGGGATGCATGATGAAGGCAAGGTGGTGCCCCTGGCGGCCGCCATCGACCGGGGTGCGCGCGCGCCCTCGCCATGCCTTCCCGTGCTGCTCCTGCAGGTGCGCGACAAGGCCGCCCTGCAATTGCGCCAAGGCTTGCAGGCGTTGTTCGACAATGCCGATGACACCCTGTTCGAAATGGCCGACAAGGCCAGCGGCCGCCTCGACCAGAACCTGTATTTCGAAGCCATGCGCGACTTGCGCCTCAAGCGCAAGAGTATCGAGCGGGGCTTCCTCGACACGTTCTACGAGGCCTTCGCCCGCATCGGCCAGGGCGACGGGCTCGAGTCCCTGGTCAGGGCGCAGACGCAGGACAAGCCGTCGCTGGAGCGCTCGGTGGCCGTGCAGGCCATGGTCGACCGGGTGCTCTCCCGCGACGGCTTTCTGCTTGAGCAACTGAATCTGCGCTTCACCACGCTGCTGGAGCTGCCGGTGGCCAGCGCAAGCAATCCCCTGGGGCCCGGCAACCTGTGTGGCTATTTCCTGGATGCCGGGCGCAACCTGGGAGTCGGCGCCAGCGTCAAGATGGTGTTGCTCAAACTGTTCGAGCGCTACGTGCTGCGCGACCTCGACCTGCTCTACGGCGAGGCGAGCCAGTTGCTCGCCAGCGCCGGCGTGCTGCCGGAGCTGATGCCCGCCCCGCGGCGCCGCGCCGAGGACCGCCGCAGCATCGCCCGGCGCGTCCCGACCAGCCCGGCGCAGGGCGGCTTGTCCGACTCGGCCGGGCAGGCTTTCTTCGCCTCGGTGCAGGCGTTGCTGGCGCCGGTGCGTGGGCGTGTCGCGCCGCGGCTGCAGGCGGCCGGATCCGCGCAGCCGACCAGCACCGGCGACCTGCTGCGCCTGCTCACCCACCTGCAGCACTATGTGCCGGCTCCCGGCGAGCCGGATGACTTCAACCTCGGTCAGCAACTCGAGCAGCTGTTGCTGCGTGTCAGCGTGCGCAGCGGCACGCGGCGACGCATAGCCACCGACGACGAGGACACGATCAACCTGGTCGACCTGCTGTTCGACTACATCCAGGGCGACGACAACCTGCCGGCCAGCCTCCGGGCGCTGATCGTCCGCCTGCATATCCCGGTGCTCAAGGTCGCGCTGATCGACAAGGGCATGTTCAGCCGTGCCAGCCACCCGGCGCGCCGCCTGCTCAACGAGATCGCCGCCGTGGCCATCGGCTGGGAGAGCGATGCCGAGGGACTGCGCGACAACCTGCACCTGCGGGTCGAGCGTATTGTCCAGCGCCTGCTCAATGATTTCTCCGACGACTGCGCGGTATTCAACGAGCTGCTCGATGAGTTTCTGGCCTTCAGCCAGGACGAGCGCCGACGCAACGAACTGCTCGAGCAGCGCACCCGTGACGCCGAGGAGGGCCGTGCCCGCACCCTGCAGGCCCGCCAGCGGGTGCAGCAGGAGTTGAACGACCGCCTGCACGGCCGGGTGCTGCCGCAGGTGGTGGTGCAGATGCTGGTGCAGTCCTGGAGCCAGGTGCTGCTGCTGGCCTGGCTGAAGCAGGGCGAGGGCTCGGCGGCCTGGGCCGACGCCTTGGCGACGGTGGACGACCTGCTGGTCAGTATTGCCCCGTACCGTGAACCGCAGCGCCTGCTGGAGCAGGTGCCGGGCCTGCTCAAGGCCCTGCGCGACGGCCTGGCGGGGGTAGTGCTGGACTCCGCCGCCACCCGTGATTTCTTCCTGCAACTGGAGAAACTGCACCTGCGTGCCTGCGGTGGCACGCAGGAGCCGGATGCCGCGCTGGACGAGGTGTGGATTGAGGACGATATCGTGCTGGCGGTCAGCGACGAGTCCGCCCTTGCCCCTGGCCTGCCTTTCGACGATCAGGAGCCGGCATTGCGCCAGGTGCAACGCTTGCAGGTCGGTACCTGGGTCGAAGTGATGGACGACGACGAGCCGCTGCGTTGTAAGCTGGTGGCGCGCATCGACAGCAATGATCGCCTGGTCTTCACCAACCGCACCGGCATGAAAGTGCGTGAATGGAATCGCATGGGCCTGGCCCTGGCCTTGCGTCGTGGCGAGGTGCGCCTGCTGGACGGCGGCCTGCTGTTCGAGCGGGCGCTGGAGGCGGTGCTGGAGCAGTTGCGCGGACAGCAGGCGCAGTAACGCTGACTTTCCCTACACAATCATTTACATGCAAGCGTCGGCTGGTCACGGCATACTGGGTACCTGTCTCGGGCGTCATTTCAGGATCTGCACCATGCAATTGGACCGTGCGACCGGCTGGTTCACCGGCGTCAGCCACTGCCCCTCGCCGAACTTCAACGCCCGCCCCGACGGCGAGGCCATCGCGCTGCTGGTCATCCACAACATCAGCCTGCCACCGGCCTGCTTCGGTACCGGCAAGGTGCAGCAGTTCTTCCAGAACCGCCTGGACCCGAACGAGCACCCCTATTTCGCGACCATCAACCACCTGACCGTTTCGGCGCACCTGTTCGTCGAGCGCGATGGCGCGGTGACCCAGTTCGTCTCGTTGCTCGACCGCGCCTGGCATGCCGGCGTGTCGCGCTTCGGCGAGCGCGAGGGCTGCAACGATTTTTCCATCGGCATCGAGCTGGAGGGCACCGACGAGCTGCCCTACACCGATGCCCAGTACGCCACCCTGGAGCGGCTGACCCGCGAGATCCGTGCGGCCTGGCCGGTGATCGACGCCCAGCGCATCTGTGGCCACAGCGATATCGCCCCGCAGCGCAAGACCGATCCGGGGCCTGCCTTCGACTGGCCGCGCTACCGGGCCGCGCTGCAATGCAACGAGGACAAGGCATGAGTTTTCTGGTGTTGGTGCTGGCGCTGTGGGTCGAGAAGTTCTCGGCCCTGCGCCAGCGGTTGCAACGCGACGGCTTCTACCTGGGCGAACTGGTGCGCCTGGAGCGCAGCGGCAAGGTCCATCCCTGGTGGACGCTGGGCATCCTGGTCCTGGCGCCGGTGGCGCTGCTCGTGCTGCTGCTGCATGTGCTGGAACCGGTGGCCTACGGCTTGCTGGCGTTGCCGGTGCACCTGCTGGTGCTGGTCTACAGCCTGGGGCGCGGCGATGTGAAGGCGGCGCTCGGGCCGTTTCGCGACGCCTGGCGCCGCGGTGACGACCAGGCCGCGCTGCATGTGGCCGAACGCGACCTGGGGCTGGCCGCCGACGATGCCCAGAGCCTGATCAAGCGGGTTCAGGGTCACCTGCTGTGGCAGGCCTACCAGAGCTTCTTCGCGGTGATCTTCTGGTATTTCCTGCTCGGCCCGGGGGCGGCGCTGGCCTACCGCCTGCTGGCGCTGACCATGGACCACAGCCGCCAGCCGGCGCTGCAGACCCTGGCCGGGCAATTGCGCCATGCCATGGACTGGTTGCCGGTTCGGGTGATGACGGTGAGTTTCGCCCTGGTCGGCAACTTCGTCGCGGTGACCCGGGTGATGTTGCACGAGCTGCTCGACTGGCACGTCAGCGCCGGGCACCTGGTAGCCAAGGTCGGCCGGGTGGCCGACGATATTCCCGAGGAGGAGGACCGCCAGCGTGGCCTGGAGCGCCTGGACAGCCTTTGGGAGCTGCTGCTGCGTTGCGCCGTGCTGTGGTATGCCTGCTTCGCGCTGTGGACCGTGCTGGTCTGAGTCGTTCATCAACATGTTGGTTGCTTAACCATAAGTTACAAACCTTGATTCCAATCTGCGCTATACAAAGCCACTGGCCCTAGATGGCTTTGTGCTACCCCGCAGAACAACAAGAATTCAAGGAGGTGACCTGTGAAGCGTCTGCTCTATCCGGCCATCGCACTGATGAACCGGCTGAGCTTCGGCATGAAGTTCAGCCTGATCAGCGTCCTGTTCTTCCTGCCC
This sequence comes from Pseudomonas sp. TE6283, assembly GCF_054060555.1. Lineage (NCBI taxonomy): Bacteria > Pseudomonadati > Pseudomonadota > Gammaproteobacteria > Pseudomonadales > Pseudomonadaceae > Pseudomonas > Pseudomonas sp. TE6283. The sequence continues at coordinate 148,549 of NZ_JBSSDH010000008.1, read as the reverse complement.
ATGCTGGTCACCAGCTTTTACCTGGTCCGCGATGCCTACAACCAACTGCAGGCCACCCGTGGCGAACTCCAGGGGCTGGCGCCGCTGTCCGAGAGCCTGGCCCTGCGCGGCGACCTCGAGACCTTGGGCAACCTGCTGCAGATCAACGCCGTGCTGGGCCAATCGGGCCAGGCCGGCGATGTGGAAAGCCGCATCGGTGCCCTTCAGGACAAGGTCCAGGCCCGGCTCGAGGGTCTCAAGGGCAGCGATCCGGCGCTCGAAGCCAAGCGTGCCGAGCTGGCCGAGGCCTTTGCCCGCGCCCGTGAGGAAAGCTCGCTGCAAAACAAGGCGGCGCTGTTCGACAAGCTGCTGGCCCAGGCCCAGGTGCTGGGCAAGCTGGTCGCCAGCCAGTCGGGCTTGAACCAGGACAGCCAGGCTTCGGTGCGCCAGCTGAGCGAGCTGGTCGGCAACGCCACGGCGCAGGTCACCCAGGTCCTGGGCGAAGGCCGGGCGATGGGCGCGGTGGCCCTCGGTCGCGGCTTCATGGATTCCTCGGGCAGCGCGCGCTTCGAAGACCTGCTGCAGCGCCTTGAGCGGCTGTCTGCCGACTATGCCATCCGTCTCGACGACGTCCTTGCCAGCGATGCCGGGCTCAAGGCCGCGCTGGCCAGCGATGCCCAGGCCAGCCAGGCCACGGTCAAGCAGGCCGCGACCCTGTTCGAGGACCAGGTGGTGGTGGCCGAGACCCTGGATGCGCCCTGGAGCGGCTTCTACCAGCAGACCAGCGACCTGATGGCGCAGACCTACCGCTTCAACGACGCTGTCCTCGCCCACCTGCATGGCCAGCTGGAAGAGCGCCTGGGCGAGCACCGCCTGCGTACGACCGCGTTGGTCGCGGCCCTGGCCATGGTGTTCGCGCTGATCCTCTACCTCTACGGCGGCTTCTACGTCTCCACCCGGGAAACCCTCGGCAACCTGGGCAACGCCATGGACAAGGTCGCCGCCGGCGACATGACCATCAGCTTCAAGGCCAACAGCCAGGACGAACTGGGCGAGCTGGGGCGTGGCTTCAACGAGACGGTGCGGCGCATTCGCGGGCTGATCGAGCAGGTCGGCAAGACCGTGACCACGGTCGAGGAACAGGCCGGGCAGGTGCTGTCGGTGTCGAGCCGCAGCAACCAGGCGGTCAGCGGCCAGCGCGAGCAGATCGAGCAGGTGGCCACGGCCATGAACCAGATGAGCGCCACCGCGCTGGAGGTCGCCCGCAGCGCCGCCCTGGCCGCCGAAGGCGCGCAGCGGGTCAACCACGAGAGCGCTTCGGGCCGCGACCTGGTGGCAAGCCAGCAGGGCAGCATCGCCCGCCTGGCCGGCGAGATCGACCAGAGCGTGGCGGCGGTGAACCAGCTGGCGGGCGACAGCCAGGCCATCGGCCGGGTGCTGGAAGTGATCCGCAGCATTGCCGAGCAGACCAACCTGCTGGCCCTCAACGCCGCCATCGAGGCAGCCCGGGCCGGCGAGCAGGGCAGGGGCTTCGCCGTGGTCGCCGACGAAGTGCGGACCTTGGCCAGGCGCACCCAGGACTCCACCGAAGAGATCGCGCAGATGATCCAGCGCCTGCAGGATGGCGTGGGCGCGGCGGTGCGGGTGATGGGCAGCAGCCACCAGATGGCCGCTGGCACCGTGGACGAGGCGCGCCAGGTGCAACAGGCCCTGGGCAACATCCTCGGCGCGGTGGGCGGGATCGTCGAGCAGAACCAGCAGATCGCCGCCGCCGTCGAGCAGCAGACTGCCGTGGCCCACGACATCGACCAGAACATCGTGGCGATCAACCGCGCGGCGCAGGACACCACCGAGGGCGCCTGCCAGACCGAGGACGCCAGCCGGGCGTTGTCGGCGCAGGTGGTGGAGCTCAAGCGGTTGATCGGGGCGTTCAGGGTGTGATCATGGCCGGCGCGAATCCGTGTCGGGTTTCCAGCCAAATACCTGGCAGGCATTGCGACTGCTGGCTTCGGCCAGTAGCTCTGGCCCGATCCCCATGACGCCGGCCAGCGCCCCGGCGATCTCGGGCAAGTGCTCGGGGCTGTTGCGCTGCCCCGGGAACATCGCCGGCGCCATGTCCGGCGCGTCGGTCTCCAGCACCACGCTGTCCAGCGGTAGCCGTGGCAGGGTCTTGCGCAGGCGCAATGCCTGCGGCCAGGTGCCGGCGCCGCCGAGTCCCAGCTTGAAGCCGAGCTTGATGTATTCCCGCGCCTCTTCGTAGCTGCCGGCAAAGGCATGGATGATCCCTGCCCGCGCCGGCTTGTAGCGTTTGAGCGTGGCGATCACCTGGGCGTGGCTGCGGCGCACGTGCAGCAGCGACGGCAGCTCGAATTCGCAGGCCAGTTGCAGCTGGGCCTCGAACAACGCCTGCTGGCGCGTCGGGTCCAGCTCGGGCAGGTAGAAATCCAGGCCGAACTCACCCACCGCGCACAGCCGCGGATCCCCGCGCAAGCGTTCCAGCCAGTCGCGCAGTTGCGCCAGGTGTCCGGGACGGTGCTGCTCGAGGTAGATCGGGTGCAGCCCCAGCGCCGCGTACACGCCTTGGTTGGCGCAGGCCAGGTCCCAGACCCGCTGGAAGTTGTCCTGGTACACCCCCAGCACCACCATGCGCTCCACCCCGCGCGCCGCCGCGTTGGCCAGCAGGCGCGGGCGGTCGGCGTCGAAATCGGGGAAGTCGAGGTGGGTGTGGGTGTCGATCAGGCGCATGTTCAGGCCTTGGCGATCCGTTGCTTGAAGGTGCGGCCGATGGCGTGCACACCGGGCTCGTAGCGCTTGTCCTCGATGGCGGCCAGGGCCAGTTCCAGCGCGGTGGCGGCGATCAGGCCGTGCTGCTGGGCCATCGCATTGACCGGCAGCGGCAGGAAGTCGAGCAACTGGTTGTCGCCGAAGGTGCCCAGTTGCAGCTCACGGGAATCCTCAGGGCGCGCCTGGAGGGTGTCGAACACGCCCTGCAGCAGCACGTAGGAGGTGGTCACCAGGGCATCCGGCAGACCGCCCAGTTCGTCGATCAGTTGCTGCATCAGGCGCTGGCCGCATTCACGGCTGAAGGCCTCGCCCTGGTAGCGCCGCACGTCGCCGTCGAAGCCTTGCAGGGCCTCGTCGAAGCCACCGGCGCGGGCCTGGCTCACCGACAGCTCGGGGCGGGCGCCGATCAGGGCGATGCTGCGCGGGCGGGTTTTCAAAAGGCTCTGGGCCAGCTGGCGGCTGGCGTCGCGGTCGTCGCTGATCACCGAGCAGAAATGCGCCGGGTCCAGGCGTCGGTCAATGGCGATCACCGGCAGGCCCTTGGCCTGCAGCTCGCGGTAGCTGTCGTCCTCCGGCGGCAGGCAGCTGGCGACGAACAGCGCATCGCAGCGGCGGGCGCGGAACAGCTGCTGCAACTGGCGTTCGCTGTCGGGCTGGTCGTCGCTGCTGGCGATCAGCAGCTGGTAGCCACGGGCACGGGCACCTTGCTCCAGTTGCTTGGCGATGCGGGCGTAGCTGGGGTTCTCCAGATCCGGGAGAATGAAGCCCAGGGTGCGCGTGTGGCGGCTGCGCAGGCCGGCGGCCTGGGGGTTGGGCGTGAAGCCGTGGGCCTCGACCACCGCACGCACGCGCTCGACGGTGCTGTTGCTGATGCGCTGCTGTTCGGCCTTGCCATTGATGACGTAGCTGGCGGTGGTCACGGACACACCGGCCAGACGGGCGATATCGCTGAGTTTCACCGAATTTTCCTTGTTGTTTCCGGGACTGGCCACGGGGCTTGACCGGCTAGTTTCACCCATCCGCGGGCCCGCGCGCAGACGACCATTGTCGCAATTGTCCGACAGGATGGGGCTTTTTCGTTGGCAGATTATCGAGTAACGTGGCCGCCTGGTCAGATTAAACGTTTCAGCAAGGCGAAATTTCCTGCCTGGAAATGTGTATTCGCCCGTTGCGCTGATCGTTTTGGCGGCTTTTGCCGTCGAATTCCACAACAATACCTCGGTAGCCAACAGGGCTGCCGCAAAAGGAGAGGGTCATGCTCGAGCTTGCCGTGGAGCAGATTGCCATGGGCCAGCGTGCCGCCGACAAGGGCGAGGCACTGGCGTTGCTGGCCGATCGACTGGTTGCCGATGGCCTGGTCGCCGAGGGCTACCTGGCGGGGCTGCAGGCCCGGGAGGCGCAGGGCTCGACCTTCCTCGGCCAGGGTATCGCCATCCCCCACGGCACGCCGCAGACCCGCGAGCGGGTGTACGCCACCGGTGTGCGCCTGCTGCAGTTCCCCGATGGCGTGGACTGGGGTGACGGCCAGATCGTCTACCTGGCCATCGGCATCGCCGCCCGCTCAGATGAACACCTGCGTCTGCTGCAGTTGCTGACCCGTGCCTTGGGCGAAACCGACCTGGCCGAGGCGCTGCGCCGGGCCAGCTCCGCCGAGGCGCTGCTCAAACTGCTGCAGGGCGCGCCGCGCGCGCTGGCGCTGGATGCCCAACTGGTCGGCCTCAACCTGGCGGCGGAAGATTTCGACGAGCTGGCCTGGCGCGGCGCCCGCCTGTTGCAACGCGGCGGCTGTGCCGACAGCGGGTTTGCCGCCGTGCTGCAGCAGACCGAGCCGCTGCCGCTGGGCGAAGGCCTGTGGTGGCTGCACAGTGAACGGGAAGTGCGTCAACCGGGCCTGGCTTTCGTCACCCCACAACAGCCACTGCGCTACCGCGACCAGCCCCTCAATGGCCTGTTTTGCCTGGCCAGCCTCGGCGCCGCCCACCAGGCCTTGCTCGAGCGCCTGTGCGAGGTGCTGATCGAGGGCCGTGGGCAGATGCTCTACCAGGCCACCAGCAGCCGCGCCGTGCTCGAAGTGCTCGGCGGCGAGGCGCCCGCCGACTGGCCCAGCGCCCGGGTGGTGCTGGCCAACGCCCATGGCCTGCATGCGCGTCCGGCCAAGGTGCTGGCGCAGTTGGCCAAGGGCTTCGAGGGCGAGATCCGCATCCGTCTGCACGATAGCGCCCAGCCCGCCGTCTCGGTGAAGAGCCTGAGCAAGCTGCTGAGCCTCGGCGCTCGCCGTGGCCAGGTGCTGGAACTGATCGCCGAACCTGGCGTTGCCGCCGATGCCTTGCCGGTGCTGCTGGCCGCCATCGAGCAGGGGTTGGGCGAGGAGGTCGAGCCCTTGCCGCAAACGGCAGCTGTGGAGCAGCCACCCATCGAAACCCTCCAGGCTCCGGCGCCCGGCAGCACCCTGCAGGGTGTCGCGGCCGCGCCGGGCATTGCCAGTGGCCCGGCCCATGTGTGCGTCGAGCGCGAGATCGACTACCCGCTGCGCGGCGAATCGCCGGGCCAGGAACGCACCCGGTTGCGAGTGGCCATCGACAAGGTGCACGCCGACCTGCAGGCCCTGGTGCAACGCAGCGACAAGGCCATCGGCGAAATCTTCGTCACCCACCAGGAAATGCTGGCCGATCCGGCCCTGACCGATGACGTCGAGGTACGCCTGGCCCAGGGCGAGAGCGCCGCCGCCGCATGGATGGCGGTGATCGAGAGCGCCGCCCGCCAGCAGGAGGCGCTGCACGACGCGCTGCTGGCCGAGCGCGCCGCCGACCTGCGGGATATCGGTCGCCGTGTGTTGGCCCAGTTGTGTGGCGTGCAGGCGGTGGTCGAGCCCGAGCAGCCCTACGTGCTGGTGATGGCCGAGGTGGGCCCGTCCGATGTGGCGCGCCTGGACCCGGCGCGGGTCGCCGGCATCGTCACCGCCCAGGGCGGCGCCACGGCCCACAGCGCCATCGTCGCCCGGGCGCTGGGCATCCCGGCGGTGGTCGGGGCCGGCGCAGCCGTGCTGCTGCTGGAGAACGGCACGCCACTGCTGCTCGATGGCCAGCGCGGGCAGGTCGAGGTCGCGCCGCCCGAGGCCCGCTTGCAAAGGGCGCTGGCCGAGCGTGATGCCCGCGAGCGGCGCTTGCAGATCGCCTGGGCCAACCGCCATGAGCCGGCCCTGACCCGCGACGGCCACGCCGTCGAAGTGTTCGCCAACATCGGCGAAAGCAGCGGCATAGGCAAAGTCGTCGAGCAGGGCGCCGAAGGCGTCGGCCTGCTGCGCACCGAGCTGATTTTCATGGCCCACCCGCAACTGCCCGATGTGGCCACCCAGGAGGCCGAGTACCGCCGGGTGCTCGACGGCCTGGGCGGGCGCCCACTGGTGGTGCGTACCCTTGATGTGGGCGGCGACAAGCCCTTGCCGTACTGGCCGATCGCGACGGAAGAGAACCCGTTCCTCGGCGTGCGCGGCGTGCGCCTGACCCTGCAACGCCCGCAAGTGATGGAAGACCAGCTGCGGGCCCTGCTGCGCGCAGCGGACAATCGCCCGCTGCGCATCATGTTCCCCATGGTCGGCCAGCTCCATGAATGGCGTGCCGCCAAGGCCATGGTCGAGCGGCTGCGCCAGGAGGTTCCGGTGGCCGACCTGCAGGTGGGCATCATGGTCGAGGTACCGTCGGCCGCCCTGCTGGCGCCGCAGTTGGCCCGCGAGGTGGACTTCTTCAGCATCGGCACCAACGACCTGACCCAGTACACCCTGGCCATCGACCGTGGCCACCCGAGCCTCTCGGCCCAGGCCGACGGCCTGCACCCGGCGGTGCTCAACCTGATCGACATGACCGTGCGCGCCGCCCATGCCCAGGGCAAGTGGGTGGGCGTGTGCGGCGAACTGGCGGCCGATCCGCAGGCCGTCCCCGTGCTGCTGGGCCTGGAGGTGGACGAACTGAGCGTCGCCGCCCGCAGCATTCCTGAAGTCAAGGCACTGGTGCGCCAGGCCGACCTTTCGACGGCCCGCGCCCTGGCGCGCGAGGCCCTGCAACAAGACAGCGCCGAGGCAGTCCGGGCGCTGGTGGAGCGTTACTGATGGCCAAGATCCTCACCCTCACCCTCAACCCGGCGCTGGATATCACCATCAGCCTCGAGCGCCTGCGCCCCGGCGCGGTCAACCGCAGCCTGGCCCAGCACAGCCATGCCGCCGGCAAGGGGCTGAACGTCGCCCAGGTGCTGGCCGACCTGGGCCACAGCGTGACCGTCGGCGGTTTTCTCGGGCTCGACAACCTGGCGCCGTTCGAGGCGCTGATCGCCTGGCGTGGGTTCGCCGACTGCTTCGTCCGCGTGCCCGGCGAGACCCGCAGCAACATCAAGCTGGTCGAGGCCGATGGCCAGGTCACCGATATCAACGGGCCGGGGCCGCAGGTCGACGAGGCCGCCCGCGACGCCTTGCTGCGCCGCCTGGCCGAGGTGGCCCCGGGGCATGACGCCGTGGTGGTGGCCGGCAGCCTGCCGCGGGGGATCAGCCCCGAATGGCTGCGCGAGTTGCTGCTGATGCTCAAGTCGCATGGATTGAAGGTGGCCCTGGACAGCAGCGGCGAAGCCTTGCGTGCCGGCCTCGAGGCCGCGCCCTGGCTGGTCAAGCCCAACACCGAGGAGCTGGGCGAGGTGCTTGGGCAGCCCGTGCTTGACCCGGCCGGCCGGCGCGCCGCTGCGCAGCGCTTGCTGGCCAGCGGTGTCGAGCATGTGGTGGTGTCCCAGGGCGAGCAGGGCGTGACCTGGTTCGCCACCGGCCTGGCGCTGCATGCGCAGCCGTCGAAGGTGCACATCGCCAGCACCGTCGGCGCCGGTGATTCGCTGGTCGCCGGCATGGTCCATGGCCTGCTCCAGGCCGAGGCGCCCGCCGCCACCTTGCGCCGTGCCACCGCCATCGCCGCCCAGGCGGTCACCCAGGTTGGTTTTGGTATCCAGGACCGCGAGCAACTGGCCCGCCTGGAGGCCGCCGTGCACCTGGCAGAACAACAAGAAGAGGGTTGCTGATGAACATTGCCATTGTCACCGCCTGCCCCAACGGGCAGGTGTCCAGCGTGCTCAGCGCCCGCCTGCTGGCCGCCGCGGCCCAGCGTCGGGGCTGGAGCACCAGTGTCGAGGTGCAGGATGCCGGGCACCCCGAGCGCCGCCTGACCACGGCGCAGATTGCACAGGCCGACTGGGTGCTGGTGGTCAGCACCGGGGCGGTGGACCTGGCGCGCTTCGCGGGCAAGCGCGTGTACCAGAGCACGCCGGCCCAGGCACTGGCGGACCGCGAGGGGTTTCTTGACCAAGCCGCCGCCGAGGCTCGGGTGCACGAGGCGGCAGCGGCTCCACAGGGCAGCGCGCCGAAAATCGTCGCGGTGACCGCCTGTCCGACCGGCGTGGCCCATACCTTCATGGCCGCCGAAGCGCTGCAACAGGCGGCGCAGGCCATGGGCTACCAGCTCACCGTGGAGACCCAGGGCTCGGTCGGCGCGCGTAACCCGCTGCCGGCCGAGGCCATCGCCGAGGCCGACGTGGTGCTGTTGGCCGCCGATATCGAAGTGCCGGCTGCGCGTTTCGCCGGCAAGCGCATCTACCGCTGCGGTACCGGCATCGCCCTCAAGCAGTCTCGTGCCACGCTGGACAAGGCACTGGCCGAGGGCAAGGTAGAGACTGCGGGGGATGCGCCTGGCGCGGTGCAGCAGGCCGAGAAGACTGGCGTCTACAAACACCTGCTGACCGGGGTGTCGTTCATGCTGCCGATGGTGGTGGCCGGCGGCCTGCTGATCGCGCTGTCGTTCGTGTTCGGCATCGAGGCCTACAAGGAGCCCGGTACGTTGCCCGCCGCGCTGATGCAGATCGGCGGCGAGGCGGCGTTCAAGCTGATGGTGCCTCTGCTCGCCGGCTACATCGCCTGGTCCATCGCCGACCGCCCGGGCCTGGCGCCCGGGATGATCGGCGGCCTGCTGGCGAGCACGCTGGGGGCGGGGTTCATCGGCGGCATCGTCGCCGGCTTCCTGGCCGGCTACAGCGCCAAGGCCATCGCCCGCTGGGTGCGCCTGCCCAGCAGCCTCGACGCACTAAAGCCGATCCTCATCATCCCGCTGCTGGCCAGTCTGTTCACCGGCCTGGTGATGATCTACGTGGTTGGCCAGCCCGTGGCCGCCATGCTTGAAGGGCTGACCCACTTCCTCGACAGCATGGGCACCACCAACGCGATTCTGCTCGGGCTGCTGCTCGGCGGCATGATGTGTGTCGACCTGGGCGGACCGATCAACAAGGCCGCCTATGCGTTCTCGGTAGGGCTGCTGGCGTCGTCGAGCTATGCGCCGATGGCCGCGACCATGGCCGCCGGCATGGTGCCGCCGATCGGCCTGGGCATTGCCACCTTTCTGGCCCGGCGCAAATTTGCCCAGAGCGAGCGCGAGGCCGGCAAGGCCGCGCTGGCGCTGGGGCTGTGTTTCATCTCTGAAGGGGCGATTCCGTTCGCCGCCAAGGATCCGTTGCGGGTGATCCCGGCGAGCATCGCCGGTGGCGCGCTGACCGGGGCCTTGTCGATGTACTTCGGCTGCAAGCTGATGGCGCCCCATGGCGGCCTGTTCGTGCTGCTGATCCCCAATGCGATCAACCATGCGCTGCTGTACCTGCTGGCGATCGTGGCCGGCAGCCTGCTGACGGCGGTGGTGTATGCCGTGATCAAGAAGAGCGAACAGGTGGAGATGGTGGTGGCGCCCGCCAAGGGGTAGGTACGCCCGCCCGGGCCCTGTGCTGTCCCTGTAGGAGCGGCCGTCACCCCCGGGGCTTGCCCCGCAACGGTTTCAGCAGATCACCCAACCCGTTGTGGTCGATCTCATGCATCAACGCCAGCAACCCGCCCAGCTCTCCGGGCGGGAAGCCCTTGCGGGCGAACCACGCCAGGTAGTCGCCCGGCAGGTCAGCGATGATACGGCCCTGGTACTTGCCGAAGGGCATGGTGCGGGTGACCAGCAGTTGCAGGGATTCAGGTTTCATCGGGCATCGGCCTGTGGCGGGTTGAGCGCGGACCATACTGCAAACTGCACGACGACCCAAGCGGCGATCATGCAGAACGCCGTTTTCAGACTTTTGATTGTTTGTTTTAACTATTTGATTTTTATAGTTATTTTCCTGTTTATCAGCCTGGCACGAAGTCTGCTCCGGTAAAGGTGACTATCACCTGCCAAGGAGTTTGTTGCCATGAGCAATTCCAACAAAGACACGATTGACGTACTCAACGACCTGATCGAGTACAGCAAGGATGGTGAGAAAGGCTTCAAGACCTCCGCCGACGATGTGAAGAATCCCGAGCTCAAAGCCTTCTTCGTGCAGCGCGCCAGCGAGTGCGCCAGTGCCGCCGCCGAGCTGCAGAGCGAAGTGCGCCGGCTGGGTGGTGACCCGGAGACCAGCACCAGCATCAGCGGCGACCTGCACCGTGGCTGGGTCAACCTCAAGTCAATGGTCACCGGCAAGGACGAAGAGGCGGTGCTCAACGAGGTGGAGCGCGGTGAAGACCATGCGCTCAAAGCCTACAAAGAGGCCCGTGAGAAGCTGGTCAAGCTGGGGCGCTCGGTCAATGACCAGAGCTATAAACTGGTAGAGACGCAATTGCAGGGTGTGCAGCGTAATCATGACCAGGTGAAGGCGTTGCGTAACGCGGCTCGCGCCCGGTCTTGAGATCTTTGGGGCCGCTCTGCGGCCCTTTTCTGATTTGACTGGAACATCGTGGGAGCGGGCTTGCCCCGCGATGCAGTGTATGGCACCGGCTTCGCCGGTGATCGCGGGGCAAGCCCGCTCCCACGCTAACCCAGTTGGATCAAAGAATTACATTCAGGCCTGAGGCCCTTCCACCCGATTCCTGCCATTGGCCTTGGCGCGGTACAACGCCTCATCCGCATCGGCCAACAGCGCTGACAGATCCTGCGCGGTGCCCGGTACATGCAGGCCGATCCCCACACTGACCGTCACTGATCGTTCATCATCGCCAAACGGCGGCATCGCCTCGACGCTGGCGCGAATGCGCTCGGCCAGCAGCCGTGCACCCGCCAGGCCGGTCTCCGGCAACACCACCTGGAACTCCTCCCCGCCATAGCGCGCCGCCAGGTCCGCCGGGCGCCGGATGCACAGCTCCAGGGTCGTTGCCACCTCGCGCAGCACATGGTCGCCGCCAGCATGGCCGTGGCGTTGGTTGAATGCCTTGAAGTGATCCACATCCACCATCAGCACCGCCAGTGGTTTGCGGTTTCGCTGCGCCCGCGCCCATTCCTGACGCAGCACCTGATCCAGGCGGCGGCGGTTGGCAAGGCCCGTGAGGCTGTCGGTGGCGGCGAGGGTGGCCAGGCCTTGCTCGGCATCGTGGCGACGGCGCAGTTCACGACCCAGCAGCAGGGTCAGCCAGAGGATGCCGATGCACAGCACGCCGGTGGCTACGCTGACCACGATCGCGGTGCGCCGCCACGACTGGAACACCTCGTCGGCCGAGTGCGCCACCAGCACGATCAGCGGCAGGTCGGCGACCCGGGCGAAGGTGTAGATACGCAGGCCTTCATAGACCGTCGAGCGGGCGGTGAAGCTGCCGCTGCGCTCCTCGAGGATGCGCTTGAAGTTGGGGCGCTCGCTGAAGCTGGTGCCGATCAACGGATCCTGCGGCCGGGTCGGCTGGCGCGCCAGTAGCTGGCCGTCGGTGTTGAGCAGGTTGATGCTGCTGTCCACGCCGATGTCCAGGCGCTGGAACAGTTCGTTGAAGTAGGACAGGCGCAGGGCCCCGGCGGCCAGGCCCTGGAATTCGCCGTTGGCGCCGGAGATGCGCCGGCTGAAGCTGATGCACCAGTCCAGGTCGCCCAGACGCGCCTTGAACGGCGGGCTGATCAGCAGGCCCAGGCCCGGACGGTCGCGGTGGGCCTGGAAGGCCACGGTGTCGGCGAAGTTGGCCTGGCGCGGCACCGCGCTGGTGGAGTCGCCGAGCACGTCGCCCTTGGCGTCGAGCCAGAGGATGTCGCCGCGCACCGGGGCGGAGAAGGCCTGGTTGAAGAGGATCTGCTGGCGCAGCTTGGCGGGCACGTTGAGCAGCTCGGGGTGCTGCACGGCCCAGATCAGGCCCTTGAGCGACTGGTCGTAGAGTTCGACGTTGCGCAGGATGTCGCTTTCGATCAGTTGCACGATGTTGCTCGACGAGCGCATCGCCGACTGCTCGACGCTGTCGCGCTCGCGGGCCAGCAGGTAGCTGACAATGGCCACGATGGCGAGCACGGCAAGGCAGCTGCCCAGGTTGAGGACCAGCTCGGGGTGTGACTTGTACAGGGCGGATCGTGGTGATCGGGTGGGCAACGTCATGCTCGCAACTGCATAAGCCCCGGGATCCATGGGGAGTGGGCCGGAAAGCGGCGGCGGTATTTTAGGCAAGGCGGGATTGTCGGACAAGATCAAAGCTGATTTGGCCGACGGAAATGATTCAGTGGGTGTTTTTTTTGGGGTATCAGAGGCCGCTTTGCGGCCTATCGCCGGCAAGCCGGTTCCCACGAGATGTACGACATTTCCGAATCTGAGACCAAATGCTTCAGTCGGGCTGAGCTTGGGACCTATCCTACGCGTCTGCCGGAAGGGTCTGGATAGGCCGGGAAATACATCAGGGCTAAGGTCGTCGGGTCGCCAGATTTGGTGACCGGGTGTGAGAACCTGACGATATGTCTTTCGGCCACTTCAATGGCAGCCGTGTTCGGGCAGACCTCTGGTCTGGCCGGGTTTCATGTCCTCGGTTTCTCACCCCGTGCACGGTTGCCACCTAATCCCGTGAGAAAGGTTCAAGTGGCGATTTCTTCAATCGACATGAGCGATTCGGAATGAAAAAGCTAGTACCTGACCCACCCATCCCTTACATCTCCATCATCGACCACCTGCCGCTGGCCGAAGTCTGGGAGCATGCCGCCGTCCTGATGACCATGATGACCCGTACCTGCGACGTCTACATGGCCTTTCCCGTGGATGAGCGTCCCGAGATCCTGGTGGATAACATTTCCATCCTCAGCCGGCTGCTGAGCTGCCTGATGGCCCACGCCAGGTCGCTGGAGGTGCAGCCATGAGCGAGCAGCCCGAACCTTGTACCACTGCTGGCGTTTCGACGTTGCTGGAGTGTTTTCGTGTTGAGCCCGATGTGCCTTTCAGCCTGGCGTTCAACGAACTGTCGGTGCTGCAGGGTTGCATCCTGCACCTGACCACGGAGGCGGAAATGGAAGGGGATTTGAAAGCGGGGAGTGCGGCGCGGATTCTCAGCGCCATGGCCAAGGCGCTGATCAATGACCTGGAGATCGGCTTGAACCGTAGCCGTTGAAGCAGTGAGCGCTGTTCATGTGGGAGCGGCCTTGTGTCGCGAAAGGGCCGCAAAGCGGCCCCAGGTTCTGGGCCGTGATGCAGAGATTGCTGGGGCTGCTCTGCAGCCCTTTCGCGACACAAGGCCGCTCCCACAGGGGGGCTGCGTTAGAACACGTTCAACGGATAATCCACGATCACGCGGAATTCGTCATTGTCCTGGATGTCCGAGTACGCCGCGTTGGCCCGGTGCGTGGCATAGCGCAGCAGCACCGACAGGTCCTTCAGCTGGCCTTGCTGGAACACGTACTTCACGTCGAAGTCGCGCTCCCAGTGCCGGGCATTCTCGCCGTCGGCGTTATAGAAGGCGTAGTACTGGGTGTCCTGGCTGGCCTTGGTCAGGTCGGCCTTGCCACGCGAGTACGACAGCGAGGTGCTCAGGCCCGGCATGCCGAGGCCGGCGAAGTCATAGTCGTACTGCAGTTTCCAGGAACGCTCGTTCGGTGCGTTGAAGTCCGAGTACATGCGCGAGTTGTCGAGGAAGATGCTGTCGCCCAGGTTGATGTAGTCGAACGGCGTGTCGCCGTTGACCCGCTGGTAGGCGGCGGTGACGCTGTGGTACCCGGCGGCCACGGTGAAGTGCACGCTCCAGGTGTTGTTGTCGATGTCGCCCAGCTTCGACTGGCCGGTGTCCTGGGTGTGGTAGAAGTGCACGCCCGGGTTCAGGCTGACCAGGTCGTTGACCTGGTAGGTGTAGTCGAAGTCGGCGTAGTACTGGTTCCAGATGTCCTTCAGCTCGGCGGCGTAGATGTTGGCGGTGACGCCTTCGGTGCCGCTCCAGGACGCACCGGCCCAGCTCAGGTTCTGGCTGTCCTGCTCGGGCGTCTGGTTGCTGTAGTAGGTGTTGATGCGGCGGTGGCCGCTCTGGTTGTACGGCTTGGTGAAGCTGACCTTGCCGCCTTCGAGCATCAGCCCGTCGATGCTGCGGTTGGTCACGGCGACGCCGCGGAAGGTCTGCGGCAGCATGCGGCTTTCGCCACCGGCGATCACCGGGTTGGTGAGGAACAGGTCACCGGCCTTGAACTCGGTGTCGAAGCCCTTGAGCTTGATCGCGCCGCCGGCGGTGGAGAAGGCATGGCGTGCCTTGTCTTCTGGCGCGCTCGGCAGGATCGAAGTGCCGGCACGACCGCCGCCGCCGTCCAGCTTCAGGCCGACCATGGCGTGGGCGTCGAGGCCGAAGCCGATCACGCCGGGCGTGTAGCCGGACTCGAAGCGGGCGACGGCGCCCTGGCCCCACTCGCGCTTGTCCTTGATCGAGGCATTCTTCTCGTTGCGGTTGAAGTAGGCATTTCTGAAATGCAGGTTCAGCGTGGAACCCTCGATGAAGCCATCAGCCTTGGCTTCATCGGCCTGTGCGGCCATGGGCATCGTTGCGGCCAATGCAACGAACAGCGGGGTGAAACGAAACGCAAAAGACACCGGTACAAACTCCTTTGGTCAAGCGATGGGGCAGTTTTTTATTGTCGTGTCTGCAAGTTCTTATTAGAGACGTAACAGCCAGGCTGATATTTTCGACGCATAAAAAAAGCCGCTGAAAGGCAGCGGCTTTGAAAGGCTAACATATCGTCACGGGCACTGCCCATGGTGTAGCCAAGGGAAAACTGGAAACCGGCGTGGGGCCGATCAGCTGTCGGCATCGGTGTCGACAGAGACTTTGGAAGCGGTCTGCCGTGCGTCTTTTACCGCATCGGCCTGTTGCGCGGCGTAGGCTTCGCGAGCCTCTTGGTGAACTGCGGCAAATTCTGCGTTACGGGCGACGAAGGCCGGGGATTCTTCCGCCATGGCCAGGGGCGACAACAACAGGGAAGACAGGACGAACACGCTGGCAATACCCATACTGTTGGACATTTGATGCAACCTTCTTGCGCGGCAAGTGCTAATGGAGACAGGGCTAAAGTTAGTCCTGTAAACAGCGGGGAAACAGAGGCTGTTCAGATAAGCACTGTTGCGCAAAAAGTAATGATCGCGGCAAAAATACTCAGACTTTTACCGCAAACCCGCGTAGTTGAGCGTTCGGCAGGTTGATACCGAAGGTATTGGCCCCGGCTTCGCTGTGCACGAAAACACTGCCGCCGTGCATCAGGGCGATCGCCTTGACGATGGCCAGGCCCAGTCCGTGGTTGCCGCCGCTGCTGTTGGCGCGGGCCGCATCCACCCGGTAGAAGCGCTCGAACAGCATCGGCAGGTGCTCGTCGGCAATTGCCGGCCCCGGGTTGCTCACCGCGATGCTGACCTGTTCCTCGCCCGCCTCGATGCGCACCTGGATCACCTGGTGCGGCGCGGTGTGCTGCACGGCGTTGTTGAGCAAGTTGATCAGCGCCCGGCGCAGCTGGGCCTTTTCGAAGCAGGCTTGGGCGTCGCCGCTGACGCTGACGCTGACCTGGGCGTCCTCGAGGATGTAGTCGAGGTAGTCGAGGGTGGTGGCCACTTCCTCGGCCAGTGAGGCGCTGGTCAGCGAGGTGGCCTTGCTGCCCTGGTCGGCACTGGCCAGGAACAACATGTCGTTGATGATGCTGCGCAGGCGCTCCAGCTCCTCGAGGTTCGATTGCAGCACCTCGAAGTAGTGCTCGGCGCTGCGCCCGCGGGTCAGGGCGACCTGGGTCTGGCCGATCAGGTTGGTCAGCGGCGAGCGCAGTTCGTGGGCGACGTCGGCGTTGAAGGCCTCGAGTTGCGAATAGGCCTGGCTGACCCGGTCGAGGGCGGCGTTGAAGGCACCGGCGAACTGCGCCAGCTCCGGCGGCAGATCGCGGGTCTGCAGGCGGCCATCCAGGCGTGGCGGGGCCAGGGCCTGGGCCTCGTCCGACAGCGCCAGCAGGGGCTTGAGGCCGATGCGCGCGACCCAGTAGCCGAGCAGCGAGGCCAGCAGCACGCCGAAGGCGGCCAGGCCGACGATGGCCAACAGCAGGCTGTGCTGGGCCTGCCAGAAGGTCTCGGTGTCGATGCCGATCAGAAAGCGCAGCGGCGGGCGCTCACCCAGCGCCGGCAGTTCGCTGACCAGCACCTTGTACGGGTAGGGGCTGTCGCTCAGGCGCAGGTCGCGCATGCCCGGCGCGCCCTCGGCGAAGCCGCGCACCTGCTCGGTGGGATGGCCGTACTCGAAGGCCGGGTTGCTGCTCACCACCCAGAAACGGATGCGTCGGTCTTCCTCGCTGAGCAGGTTGAGCTTGTTGTTGATCTTGGTCCAGTGCTCGGGGGTGCCGTAGCGGTTGAGGGTGGATTCGAGCACGCTGAAGCGCGCGTCCAGTTCGGCGGCCGGCAGCAGATCGAGGCTGCGGTCGACCTGGCGGTACAGGGCGCTGCCGATCAGCACGAACACGGCCAGGGCCACCAGGGTGAACAGGGCCGAGAGGCGCAGGGCAATGGAGTTGCCGGGTTTGCTTCGGAGAAGGGTCATGGGCTGTCGCACCCTGGGGCTGCTCTGCAGCCCTTTCGCGACACAAGGCCGCTCCCACAAGAGACCGCGAGCCCCTGTGGGAGCGGCCTTGCGCCGCGAAAGGGGCGCGCAGCGCCCCCCGGGCTATCCACGGTGCTCCAGGACATAACCCATGCCTCGAATGGTATGCAGCAGCTTGTTGTCGAACGGCCCGTCGAGCTTGGCGCGCAGGCGCTTGATGGCCACCTCGACGACATTGGCGTCGCTGTCGAAATTGATGTCCCAGACCAGCTCGGCGATGGCTGTCTTGGACAGGATCTCGCCCTGGCGCCGGGCCAGCACGCTGAGTAGCGAGAACTCCTTGGCGGTGAGATCCAGGCGCGACCCCGCGCGAGTGGCCTTGCGCGCCATCAGGTCGATCCACAGGTCCGCCACCTGGATCTGCAAGGGCTCATGAATGGCGCTGCGTCGCGTCAAGGCCTGCAGGCGGGCGACCAGTTCGAGGAACGAAAACGGCTTGCCCAAGTAGTCGTCGGCACCTTCGCGCAGGCCATGGATACGGTCCTCGACCCGCTCACGGGCGGTCAGCATGATCACCGGCGTCTGCTTGCGCGCCCGCAGTGCGCGCAGCACGCCGTAGCCATCCAGGCCCGGCAGCATCACGTCGAGCACGATCACCGCGTAGTCGCCTTCCAGGGCCAGGTGCAGGCCGTCGATGCCGTCGCGGGCCAGGTCGACGGTGAAGCCCTGCTCGGTGAGGCCGCGATGCAGGTAGTCGGCGGTTTTCTCTTCGTCTTCGATGATCAGCACACGCATGGTCTTGTCTCAACTGGCGGTCGGCGCGGGGGCGGCAGCGGCCCGGCGGCGGTGGAACAGGCGCTCCAGGGCCAAGTATATGACCGGGGTGGTGAACAGCGTCAGCGCCTGGCTTACCAGCAGGCCGCCGACCACGGCGATGCCCAGCGGCTGGCGCAGTTCGGCGCCGGTGCCGAAGCCGAACATCAGCGGCACCGCGCCGAGCAGCGCGGCCAGGGTGGTCATGATGATCGGACGGAAGCGCACCAGGCATGCCTGGCGAATCGCCTGCTCGGGCGTCATGCCCTGGTGGCGCTGGGCGTCGAGGGCGAAGTCGATGAGCAGGATGCCGTTCTTCTTGACGATGCCGATCAGCAGCACCACGCCGATCAGGCCCATGATGGTGAAGTCCTGGCCCATCAGCCACAGCAGGATCAGCGCGCCCAGGCCCGCCGAGGGCAGGGTGGAGATGATGGTCAGCGGGTGCACGAAGCTCTCGTAGAGCACGCCGAGGATGATGTACACCGCCACCAGCGCGGCGAGGATCAGGTACGGCTGGCTCGACAGCGAGCTCTGGAACGCCTGGGCCGCGCCCTGGAAGTTGCCGGCGATGGAGTCGGGCATGCCCAGCTCGCGCTGGGTGCGTTCGAGGATCTGCACCGCTTCGCCCAGGGCCACGCCGGGAGCCAGGTTGAACGACAGGTTGGCCGCTGGGAACAGGCCGTCGTGGCTGATCGACAGGGGGCCGGTGCTGGGCGGCGCGACATGGGCCAGGGCCGACAGCGGCACCATCTCGCCGGACAGCGGCGAGCGCAGGTAGAAGTAGTTGAGGCTCTCGGCCTTGCCACGCTGGCGGGCGTCCAGCTCGAGGATCACCTTGTACTGGTTGGTCTCGGTCTGGAACTCGCTGATTTGTCGCTGGCCGAAGGCGTCGTACAGCGCCTGGTCGACGTCGGTGGTGGTCAGGCCGAAGCGCGCCGCGGCCTGGCGGTCGATGTCGATGCGGGTGACGCTGGCGCCCAGCTGCAGGTCGTTGGACAGGTCGCGAAACGCCGGGTTTTCGCGCAGGCGCCCGGTCAGGCGCTGGGTCCACAGGTTCAGCGCCACGCCGTCGTTGCTCTTGAGCACGTACTGGTACTGGGTGCGCGAGGGACCGGAGCTGAGGTTGATGTCCTGCCCGGCGCGCAGGTACAGGACGATGCCGGGGATCTGCATCAGTCTCGGGCGCATGCGGTCGATCCACTCACTGGCCGAGACGTCGCGTTCGCCACGGGGCTTGAGGGAGATCCAGAAGCGGCCGTTGGCGATGGTCTGGTTGCTGCCGGTGACGCCGACCGAGTGGGAGAAGGCGCGCACCGCAGGGTCGGCCTCGATGATCTTTGCCAGGGCCTGGTGTTTCTCGATCATCGCCGGGTAGGAGACATCCGCCGCCGCCTCGGTGGTGCCGAGGATGAAGCCGGTGTCCTGCAATGGGAAGAAGCCCTTGGGGATGGCCACGTAGCCGGCCACCGCCAGCGCCAGGGTCAGGCCGAACACGCCGAGGGTGACGCGCCGGTGCGCCAGGGCCCGGTCCAGGCCCTTTTCGTACCAGCGCACCAGGCGCTGGCCGAGGCCGCCGTGCTGCTCCTCGGGCGGGCGGCGCATGCACAGCGCGGCCAGGGTCGGCGCCAGGGTCAGCGAGACCACCACCGAAATCAGGATGGTCGCGGTGGCGGTCAGGGCGAACTCCTTGAACAGCCGGCCGACCACGCCGCCCATGAACAGCAGGGGGATGAACGCGGCGATCAGCGAGAAGCTGATCGACACCACGGTGAAGCCGATCTCGCCGGCGCCCTTGAGCGCGGCGGTACGGCTGTCGTCGCCGGCCTCCAGGTGGCGGTGGATGTTCTCCACCACGACGATGGCGTCATCCACCACGAAGCCCACGGCGATGACGATGGCCACCAGGGTCAGGTTGTTGAGGCTGAAACCGAACACGTACATCAGCGCGCAACTGGCGATCAGCGACACGCCGAGCACGCTGGAGACGATGAAGGTCGCCGACCACTGGCGCAGGAACAGCGCCATCACCCCGATCACCAGGGCCACGGCGACCATCAGGGTCAGCTCCACCTCGTGCAGCGAGGCGCGGATGGTCTGGGTGCGGTCCTGCAGCACCGAGACATCGACCGCCGCCGGCAGCATCTCCTGCAAGCGCGGCAGGGCGTCGAGCACCCGGTCCACGGTGTCGACGATGTTGGCGCCGGGCTGGCGGAAGATCACCAGGTTGAGCCCCGGCCGGTCGCCGGACCAGGCCTTCACGTAGGCGTTCTCGGCGCCATCGATCACCTTGGCCACATCGGCCAGGTGTACCGGCGCGCCGTTGCGGTAGCTGACGATCAGCCTGGCGTAGTCCTCGGGGTGGAACAGCTGGTCGTTGGCGGCAAGGGTCGACACGCTGTGCTCGCCGTACAACGCACCCTTGGCCAGGTTGAGGCTGGTCTGCTGGATGGCCAGGCGGATGTCGGCCAGGGTCAGGCCGATGGCGGCGAGCTTCTCGGGCTGGGCCTGCACACGGATGGCCGGGCGCAGCTGGCCGGTGATGTTGATCAGGCCGACCCCGTCGATCTGGCTGAGCTGGCGGGCCAGCAGGGTCTCGGCGTAGTCGCTCAGTTGGTTGCCGGGCATCTGCGTCGAGCTGACGGTGAGGATCAGCACCGGGCTGTCGGCCGGGTTGACCTTGCGCCAGGTCGGCGGGCTGGGCATGTCCTGGGGCAGGCGCGCGGTGGCGGTGTTGATCGCCGCCTGGACTTCCTGGGCGGCGGTGTCGATGTTCTTGTCGAGGGTGAACTGCAGGATCAGGTTGGTCGAGCCCAGGGCGCTGCTGCTGGTCATCTGGGTCATGCCGGGGATGGCGCTGAACTGCACCTCCAGGGGCGTCGCCACCGACGAGGCCATGGTTTCCGGGCTGGCGCCGGGCAACTGGGCGGTGACCTGGATGGTCGGGAAGTCGGCCTCGGGCAGGGGCGCCACCGGCAGGCGCGGGAAGGCGATGGCGCCCAGCAGCACCAGGGCGAAGGTCAGCAGCAGGGTGGCGATGGGGTGGTCGATGCACCAGGCCGAGACGCCGTTGCGGGTGTTCATGGGTGGCTCCTGCGGTCGGCCATCTCCGCCGGGCCGGGGGCGTCGGGCGTGACCTCGACGGTGCTGCCGGGCTTGAGCCGCGACTGGCCGTCCAGCACCAGACGGTCGCCGGCCTTGACCCCGGCGATGACGTTCAGCGTGCTGTCCTGGTACACCACCTTGATCGGCACGGCGCTGACCTTGTCGCCGTCCAGGCGGTAGACGAAGTGGCCGTCGAGGCTGCGTTGCACCACTGGCGGCGGCACCACCAGGGCGTCCTCGTCCACTGCCGTGCGCAGGCGCACGGTGACCAGCTGGCCGGGCCACAGGCGGCCGTCCTGGTTGTCGAACTCGGCCTTGACCCGCACCGTGCCGGTGGTGGCCGAGACCTGGTTGTCGATCAGCATCAGGTGGCCCCTGGCGAGCAGGCTGCGTTCGCCGTCGGCGTCCATGTACGCCTCGACCTCAGCGGGCGTGGGCGATTTCAGCAAGCTCTGCAGGACGGGGAGCTGCTGCTGGGGCAGGGCGAACTCCACGGCGATCGGGTCGATCTGGGTGACGCTGAACAGGCTCTGGGTGTCGCTGGTGCGCACCAGGTTGCCGGGGTCGACGTTGCGGATGCCGACGCGGCCGGTGACCGGCGAGCGGATCTGCGTATAGCTGAGCTGCACCGCTGCATTGTCGATGGCCGCCTGGTTGCCCTTGAGGGTCGCCTGCAACTGGTTTACCAGGGCTTGCTGCTGGTCGAGGGTCTGCTTCGACACGCCGTCGTCGGTGCTCAGCAGCTGGTAGCGCTTGAGGTTGACGTTGCCGACCTGCAACTGCGCCTGGGTCTGGCCGAGCTGGGCGCGGGCCTGGTCCAGGTTCGCGCGGATCGCCCGGTCGTCGAGGGTGGCCAGCAGGTCGCCCTGGCTGACCCACTGGCCTTCCTTGACCAACACCTGGGTCAGCACGCCCTCGACCTGGGGGCGGACCTCGACGCTGTGCAGCGACAGCACAGAGCCGATGGCGCTGAGGTAGCGCGGCACGTCCTGCTGGGCCACCGCAACCACCCGCACCGGGATCGCGCTGGCGGTACGGTTGGCCGGGGCCTCTTGGCGTACACCCAGCCAAGTGCCAACGGCGGCCAGCAGGACCAGGGCCAGGGCGGCGAGAACGAGGGAGCGGGACGGACGTCGCATCGGAGCGGGCACCTTGGCCAAGGGGCTGGGGAAAAGATTCGGCTATTGCAGGGTTATAGCGCGCCGAGCGGGTCGGCAGCGTGACGCCTGGCTGTCATGGCTGTCAGTTTCGGCGGGTTGATGGCCAAGTGCCAATACCCTGTCGTGGATCAATATTGCACCGACGTTTGCCCCTAAAGTCGTACGCCCTGCCGAATTCCCGTACAACAACGAGAGCCTCCGATGAAGTGCAATATGCCTGTTACCGGTCGCGAAGTGGATTACCCCGGCGACGCCAACATCCTGTCCACCACCGACCTGGACAGCCGCATTACCTATGCCAATGATGATTTCCTGCGGATCAGTGGTTTCTCCCGCGAGGAACTGCTGGGCAACGCCCATCACATCGTCCGCCATCCCGACATGCCGCCCCAGGCGTTTGCCCAGATGTGGCAGGCGCTCAAGGCCGGGCGTTCGTGGATGGGGCTGGTGAAGAACCGCTGCAAGAACGGCGACCACTACTGGGTGAGCGCCTTCGTCTCGCCGATCAGCAGCGGCGGGCAGGCGCTGGAGTACCAGTCGGTGCGGACCAAGCCCGGTGCCGAGCAGGTCGCGGCGGCCGAGCGCTGCTATGCGCGCCTGCGCGAAGGCCGACGTGGCTGGCGCGAGCGCTTGCCGGTACTGGGATTGGGCACACGTTTGTCGCTGGCGGTCGGTGCCGTGCTGGCGCTGGTAGTGGGTGCCGGGCAGTGGTGGCTGGGGGCGCCGTTGCTGGAATCGCTGGTGGAAGTGGCTGCGGCGGCAGGTTTGAGCAGCCTGGCGATCCTGGTGCTGTTGCGCCCTTACGAGCGGTTGCGCCAGCAGGCCCAGGCGATCGCCGACAACCCGCTGAGCCAGCAGTTGTATACCGGCCGGCGTGACGGCCTGGGGCAGATCGAGTTCGCCATGCGCATGCTCAAGGCGCAACTGGGAGCAGTGGTCGGGCGTATCGGCGATACTTCGTCACGCCTGGCCGGACACTCCGGCTCGCTGGTCGAGGCCCTGCACAGCAGTCACGCCAACAGCCTGGAGCAGCAGAGCGAAGCCGACCAGGTGGCCACGGCGATCCACCAGATGAGCGCCAGCGTCGCCCAGGTGGCCAGCAGTGCGCAGATGGCGGCGATGGCGGCCGACCAGGCCGAGGACGAGACCCAGTCCGGCCACCAGCTGGTCGACCGCAACCGCTGCGCGATCCAGGACCTGGCCGGCTCGCTGGTGGAAGCCAGCGAGGTGATCCAGCAACTGGAGAACCACAGCAGCGAGATTTCCGGGGTGCTCGATGTGATTCGCGGCATTGCCGAGCAGACCAACCTGCTGGCGCTCAATGCCGCCATCGAGGCGGCGCGTGCCGGTGACCAGGGGCGTGGCTTCGCGGTGGTCGCCGACGAGGTGCGCGGCCTGGCCCAGCGCACCGCGCAGTCGACCCACGATATCCAGCGCATGATCGCCGCCCTGCAGGAGGGTGCCCGCGCGGCGGTGCAGGTGATGCAGCAGAGCAGCGCCCATGCCGGGCACAGCGTCGAGCAGGCGCAACTGGCCAGCGACGCGCTGGACAGCATCAGCGTGCGGGTCAACCAGATCAACGAGATGAGCCTGCAGATCGCCGCGGCGGTGGAGCAGCAGAGCCAGGTCAGCGAGAACATCAACCGCAATATCACCAGCATCCGCCAGGCCAGCGAGGCCACGGTCAGCGTCGGGCAGCGCAGCCACAGCAGCGCCAGTGACGTGGCGGACCTGGCCAAGGACCTGCGGCGGCTGGCGGATGAGTTCTGGCGGCGGTGTCAGTGATTGACTGAGTTGTCAGTGCCGGCCTATCGCTGGCAAGCCAGCTCCCACGGGGTGACACAATTGCTTGAGGTTGGCGCGGACAATGTGGGAGCCGGCTTGCCGGCGATGCGCCGCGTCAGCGGCGCCCTACAGTCACCGAGTCTTCATCGTGGGCCTAGAACCCGATGAAGGCGTAATAAAGCGGTGTCTCAGCGGTAATCTGCAATCCATGACCGTGCAACTGGGCCGTCAGCCCGCTGTCCTGCACATGCAGTGACCAAGGGGCGTCGACCGCCATTGGCGACTGTTCCAGCACCGCAGCGAACGCCGCCATGTCCGGCAACCACGCGGTAAACCCGTTGCCCTTCAGCGCGCTGGTGGTCATCCCCAGCGCCTGGCAGATCGCAACCTTGGCGGCGATATCGTCCCGGTCCGCCTGGCGCGAGGCCTCAATCAAGGCGCGCAGCACCTCGTCCACCGGCAGGCTGCCATGAATCAGCTCCGGCCCCTGCTCCCAAGCCTCGGGTGGGCAGTCCTTGTTTTCCGGCCGCAGCGGCAGGTGCGGGTTGATTTCCGCCGGGTAGATGCGACAGACCAGCGGCCGGCTTTCATAGATGCCGCACAAGTCGTTGTCGTCGAGGTTGCGACAACGCCCCGGGTTGAACGCGGCGAAGGTGACCGACACCTGCAGTTGCCCGGCACCACAGGGCACCGGGAATGATCGGCGCAGCACATGCTCGCGCTGGTCCGCCGGCATGCCAGGGCCATCGGCGAGGAACCCTTCGATCAGCACCACCACCTGACCGCCGGAAACCGCCCACTGGTGGGCCTCGGCAAGGGTCAGCGGCACATGATGGCCCGTGCAGCATTTGCCGCAGCCGGTGCAGGCGAAGCGAATACTGTCGCTCATCGCTTGCCGGCTTCCCATTCGGTGGTGAAGGCTTGCTGGCGTTGGCGGTCGTAGAGGCACAGCTCGGTGCCGGTGCGGTTCTGCATGTGCTTCTGGGGGTAGGTGCCCTCGACCAGCAGCACGCTGTAACCGACCCGGTCGTCGAACTCGGCGGGCTTGCCCAAGGCGTGGGCATCCTTGAACTGGCTGGCGGCCAGGCAGGCCTTGAGCATGTGCTGGCGCTGGTCGCTCCAGGCCTGGTTGCTCGAGGCGTGGGCTACGCCGCTGGCAACGGCGCAGAGAATGAGGAACGAACTGAGGTATTTCATACGCGACACCGCCAATGAATCTGCGAAGGGCGCGAATTATGCCCGAACGTTTTCCTTCATCAAGT
Source organism: Pseudomonas sp. TE6283 (assembly GCF_054060555.1). Taxonomy (NCBI): domain Bacteria; kingdom Pseudomonadati; phylum Pseudomonadota; class Gammaproteobacteria; order Pseudomonadales; family Pseudomonadaceae; genus Pseudomonas; species Pseudomonas sp. TE6283. The sequence continues at coordinate 123,860 of NZ_JBSSDH010000008.1, read as the reverse complement.
CAGGAAAATCCTGACTTGATGTGTCAGCGCTCCTCGAACACCACCGTCCGCGCCGCCGTCACCAGGCAGTTGGTCAGCTCCGGCGAGGAGAACTTGGTCAGGATCGCATTGGCCCCCGCCAGCTTGGCCTTGTCGCCGCTCATCGCGCTGTCCAGCGAGGTGTGCAGCAGGATGTACAGGTGTTGGAAGTCGGGTGTTTCACGCAGGGTGCGGGTGAAGGCGAAGCCATCCATCTCTGACATCTCGATGTCGGAGACGATGATGTTGATTTCCCGCTCGGTGCCTTGCAGCTCCAGCAGCACGTTGATCGCATCCTTGGCGCTGCGCGCGGTGTGGCACTCGATGCCGAGGTTGCGCAGGGTGTGCACCGACTGCTGCAGCGCGACCTGGCTGTCGTCCACCACCAGGATGTTGGCGGCGGCCAGCAGGCTGGCGTCTTCCTCGCTGACTTCGCCCGGGTGCGGCTCGTGGGCCGGCGGGGCGATGCCGTGGATGACTTTCTCGATGTCCAGCACCTGCACCAGGGTGTTGTCGACCCGGGTCACGCCGGTGATGAACGAGCGGTTGCCCGATCCGTAGGGCGGCGGCTTGATGTCGGTGCTCAGGCAATGGACGATGCGGCTTACCGCCTGCACGTGCAGGCCCTGGCGCGAGCGGCTGATCTCGGTGACGATCAGGCAGCCGCCGTCGGGGTCGGCCAGGGGCATTTCGCCGATGGCGCGGGACAGGTCGATCACCGACAGCGAGTTGCCGCGCAGGGTGGCGACGCCTTTGACATGCGGGTGGGACTCCGGCAGCTTGGTCAGCGGCGGGCAGGGGATGATCTCGCTGACCTTGAGCAGGTTGATAGCCATCAGCTTGCCGCTGCGCAGGGTGAACAGCAGCAGGGACAGCGAGTCCGCGCGGGCTTTTTGCGTGGCCATGGGCAACCTTCGGTTCGAAATGGGGGAGGATGCCGGGTTATCGGCTTTTTGGCGTCAGGCTTTAGCGTAGTTTGCTATTTGCGATGGTGTATTCAGCGCAAGCCCAGTCGCTTGGCCAGCCGGCTCAGGTTGGCCCGGTCCAGCCCCAGCTCCCGCGCGGCGGCGGCCCAGTTGTCATGGTGGCGATTCAGGCAGGCTTCGACGACCTGCCGCTGATAATCATCCACCGCTTCACGCAGCCCGCCCTCGGGCAACGGCACATCGGCCGACGGCGCTTCGGCTACTACCGGCATGGCCGGCGCCAGGTTGCGCAGGTCGAGGTCGGCCGCTTCCAGGGTGAGGATCTTCGGCCGCTGCCCGTGTTGCCCCAGTGCCTTGAGCGCCGAACGGCCGATCAAGTGCTCCAGCTCGCGCACATTGCCCGGCCAGCCGTAGGCCAGCAGCGCGGCCTGGGCGTCCGCGGACAGCCGCAGGCTGCCCAGCCCCAGGCGCGAGCGGTTCTGTTCGAGAAAATAGCCCGCCAGCAACAGCACGTCGCGACCCCTTTCGCGTAGCGGTGGCACGTGCAACGGATAGACGCTCAGGCGGTGATAGAAGTCGGCGCGGAAGTGGCCACTGCGCACTTCCTCGGCCAGGTCGCGGTTGGTCGCGGCGATCAGACGGACATCCACGCGGTGCTCGCGATCCGAGCCCAGCCGCTGCAGTTGCCCGCTCTGCAGTACCCGCAGCAGCTTGGCCTGTACCGCCAGGGGCAGTTCGCCAACCTCGTCGAGGAACAGCGTGCCGCCGTTGGCCAGCTCGAACTTGCCTCGGCGTTCGCCGTGGGCGCCGGTGAAGGCGCCGCGCACGTGGCCGAACAGTTCGCTCTCCACCAGGGTGTCGGGCAGCGCGGCGCAGTTGAGGCTGACCATCGGTTTGTCGGCGCGCTGGCTGGCGCGGTGCAGGGCCTGGGCCACCAGTTCCTTGCCGACGCCGGTCTCGCCGGTGATCAGCACGGTCAGGTCGCTGCCGCCGACCAGGCGGATCTCCTCGACCAGGCGCTTGTGCGCCTTGCTCTGGCCAATCAGTTCCCGGTCCTGGCCGCTGGCCTGGCGGTACACCTCGGCGCGCTGGTGTTCGTCCTCGGCGCGCGAGGCCAGGTGCTCGATGCGCTCGGCCACGGTCACCGTGGCGGCGGCCAGGCTGGCGAAGGCCTGCAGGGCGTCGAGCTCCAGGCTCTGGAACTGGCCGGGGGTCAGGGCGTCGAGGGTCAGCAGGCCCCAGGGGCGCTCGTCGACCATCAACGGGCAGCCCATACAGTCGTGGACTTCTAGGTCGACATGCTCGGCATTGACCAGGCCGTCATAAGGGTCGGGCAACTGGCTGTCACTGGCGAAGCGGGTCGGCTCCGGGCGACTCAGGAGCACCTGGAAGCGCGGATGCTCGCTGACCTTGAAGCGCCGGCCCAAGGTGTCTGGCGACAGCCCGTCCACCGCCAGCGGCACCAGCCACTCACCGTCCAGGCGCAGCAGTGCCGCGGCATCGCAAGGCAGCAGGCCGCGCATGGCACCGAGCAGGCGGCGGTAGCGCTCCTGGTCGGGCAGGTCGCAGGAGAGGTCGCTGACCAGAGGGAGAAGGGCGGTGAGCAGGGGCTTTGCAGTCATATGGACTCCTGTTGGTCGTAATGACTATACGCCTGAGTGTGTCTTTATGACACTGATGTGCTCAAGAGCCTGATTTTATTGGTATTTAAAGTTGGCACGATTGCTGAAATACCCCAGGCAACCATTCGAAGCCAAAGGCTCAGGAGTTGTCGCAATGCTCAATGCCGAACAACGTGCAATCATCAAGGCCACTGTCCCCCTGCTGGAAAGCGGTGGCGAGGCCCTGACCACCCACTTCTACAAACTGATGCTCAGCGAGTACCCCGAGGTGCGTCCGCTGTTCAACCAGGCCCACCAGGCCAGCGGCGACCAGCCGCGCGCCCTGGCCAACGGCGTGCTGATGTACGCCCGTCACATCGACCGGCTCGAGCAGCTGGGCGGCCTGGTCGGGCAGATCATCAACAAGCATGTGGCCCTGCAGATTCTCCCTGAACACTATCCGATCGTCGGCAGCTGCCTGCTGCGCGCCATCGAGCAAGTGCTGGGCAAGGACATCGCCACCGCTGAAGTGATCGCCGCCTGGGCGGCCGCCTATGGCCAACTGGCCGACATCCTGATTGGCGCGGAAGAAAACCTCTATAAAGAGAAGGAGCAGGCTGCTGGCGGCTGGCGCGGTACCCGTGAATTCCGCCTGGTGCGCCGCGAGCAGGAAAGCCGCGAGATCGTCTCGTTCTACTTCGCACCGCTCGATGGCAAGCCGGTGCTCAAGGCCGAGCCGGGCCAGTACATCGGCTTGCAGGTGTTCATCGATGGCCAGGAGCAGCGCCGCAACTACTCGCTATCGGCCCTGTGCGACGGCGAGCAGTACCGCATCAGCGTCAAGCGCGAAGCGGGTGGCAAGGTCTCCAACTACTTGCATGACGGCTTGATGGTCGGCGATACCCTGCAACTGTTCCCGCCATCCGGTGACTTCACCCTCGCCGCCAGCGACAAGCCGCTGGTGCTGATCAGTGGCGGGGTGGGCATCACCCCGACCCTGGCGATGCTCGAGGCGGCGCTCAAGACCGAGCGACCGGTGCACTTCATCCACTGCGCGCGAAATGGCGCGGTGCACGCCTTCCGCGACTGGATCGACGGGCTGGCGGCGCGCCACCCGCAGCTCAAGCGCTTCTATTGCTACGCCGAGGAAGATGGCAGCCAGGCCGCCGACGCCGTGGGCCTGCTGGACCAGGCGCTGCTGGGCGAGTGGCTGCCGCGTGAGCGTGACATCGACGCCTACTTCCTCGGGCCAAAGGGCTTCATGGCCGCGATCAAGCGCCAGCTCAAGGGCCTGGGCGTGCCGGAAGGGCAAGCGCGCTACGAGTTCTTCGGACCGGCGGCGGCGTTGGAGTGAAACGCTGAGCCCATCGCGGGGCAAGCCCGCTTCCACGCTGAACCAGGTGGCGCTGGCGTGGGAGCGGGCTTGCCCCGCGATTCATCCCAATCGCTGCTGTTCGGCGTTCTGTCGCGCCGACAGCACCCGGATGCTCCCGGCCGTGGGTAATCGAGAACGAAACGGACGATGACATTCGCCGCTATCGATGTGGCCGAGCGCCGAACCGCAGCGATTGGGCCTGTCCCTTCTCTATATAGAAAGAGATGAACGCCTCCACACCGGCGTTCATCTTTAATCCTCCTTTAATCACGGTATCCTTCACTCCCGGGTGTCGAGGGGCCTGCCCCTGTCCGGTGCTCAAGCTGGCACATTTTTCATGTTGGCCAGTGAACCGAAACCGACCCGCTCGGTCCTAGGTCATCAGTGGATAGCCACGCACGCCCCTCCTCGATGCATTCAAAGGTCATCTCCAGCGTGTAGACTGGGCGCCCCTCGGGCGGCCCACGCTGCCACTCTCCATCGAAGGAATCGGCAATGAACGAACTCTCATCGCGCCTGAACCGGGAACGGCGCTTTCTGGTGCTCCTCGGCGTGATCTGCCTGGCGCTGATCGGCGGCGCCCTGTACATGCAGGTGGTGCTGGGCGAGGCGCCGTGCCCGCTGTGCATCCTGCAGCGTTATGCCCTGCTGTTCATCGCGATCTTCGCCTTCATCGCCGCGGCCATGCCCGGGCGCCGTAGCCTGACCTTCTTCGAGGCGCTGGTGGTGCTCAGCGCCATCGGCGGGATCGTTGCGGCGGGCAACCATGTGTATATACTCGCCAACCCGATGGTGAGCTGTGGCATCGACACCCTGCAGCCCATCGTCGACGACCTGCCGCTGGCCAAGCTCTGGCCCCTGGCCTTCCAGGTCGACGGTTTCTGCTCCACCCCGTATCCGCCGATCCTCGGCTTGTCGCTGGCGCAATGGGCGCTGGTGGCCTTCGTCCTGACGGCGCTGCTGGTGCCCCTGGGAATCTACCGAAACCGACGTCGCGGTTAGACCAAAGTCCCGAATTGACCTGGGTCTATTGCACAGCAAGATAAGCCGCAAAGTGCGCCGCACGATTGATCCAGGTCAGCCATCAGACCTTGCGCGGCAAGGGTTTCAGGGCTACTGGAAGGGGTGCGACAAACTGTCGCGAAGTTGATTTTTTGACCAGTATTGTTACGTATTCTGTAAAAGACTGTTGCTCAATAAGTCATAGTCATCGTGGGGCGACCTATCTACAATCGCCCCCAATTTCCGTTCGGCACTGCTTGCAAGTCGCAGGATTGATGGAAGCCGCAGCGCTTTCCATTTGCTGACTTCGTCAAGTTTCGCCCAACGGCGATACCGGGCGGACCCCCCTCCGCGTTTTCCGCACCAAATGGACTTGGTCTGAAGTACAGGCCTGTTGCCTACGAAACCATAAGCACCGCACACCCGCTTGACGCCAAGATCCTGCAGTCGGATCCCTGGCAGGGGCGAGTACGGGCGCCAATTGCCGCACTTGGCAGGACGAAGTGTTGGCTACCAAAACACAAATTGCATTGAAGCAAGCTGATCTAGAGGTCGTGAGATGAGTAAAAAGCGTTACCCCAGACTGTTTGGCATATTGCCCTTTTTAGGCATGCTTTTACTCAGTGGGTGCAACTGGACCCTGCTCGACCCCAAGGGCCAGGTCGGCATTGAGCAGAAGAACCTGATCCTGATCGCCACCGGCCTGATGCTGCTGGTGGTCGTGCCCGTGATCATCATGACCCTGGCGTTCGCCTGGAAGTACCGTGCTTCCAACAAGGCCGCCACCTACACCCCCGACTGGTCGCACTCGACCAAGATCGAGGCCGCGGTGTGGATCATCCCGATCCTGATCATCATCGCCCTGGGTTACTTCACCTACCACTCCACCCACAAGCTGGACCCGTACCGTCCACTGGATTCCGATGTGAAGCCGGTGCAGATCGACGTGGTCGCGCTGGACTGGAAGTGGCTGTTCATCTACCCGGAGCAGGGCATCGCCACGGTCAACAAGATCGTCTTCCCGGCCAACACCCCGGTCAACTTCCGTGTCACCTCCGACGCCGTGATGAACTCCTTCTTCATCCCGGGCCTGGGCGGCCAGATCTACGCCATGGCCGGCATGACCACCAAACTGCACCTGATCGCCAACGAGAACGGTGTGTTTGACGGTATCTCCGCCAACTACAGCGGCGCCGGCTTCACCGGTATGAAATTCAAGGCTGTTGCCACTTCGCAAGCTGACTTCGATGCATGGGTCGCTGAAGTGAAGGCATCGCCGAAGAAACTGGACCAGGCCGAATATGACGCCTTGGCCAAAGCTAGCGAAAACAACCCAGTCGCGCTGTACAGCGAGGCCCCGGCTGACCAGTTCCAGCGCATCGTCGACAAGTACGAAGGCATGAACCGCGGTCGTCCGAACCACGAAGAAGCAGGCAGCAAAGACCTGGCCACCACCAAGGGTGTGGAATCGAGTATGCAACCAGCTGCCGGTGCAGAGGAGTAAGAGATGTTCGGTAAATTAACTCTGGAGGCGATACCGTATCACGAGCCGATAGTCATGGTGACGCTTGCCATGATCGCGCTCGGTGGTATCGCTGTCGTTGGTGCCATCACCTATTTCCGCAAGTGGACCTACTTGTGGACCGAGTGGCTGACCACGGTCGACCACAAGAAAATCGGCGTGATGTACATCATCGTCGCTATGGTCATGCTGCTGCGCGGCTTCGCCGACGCCATCATGATGCGTACCCAGCTGGCCGCCGCCACCGGTGGCTCGGAAGGCTACCTGCCGCCTGAACACTATGACCAGATCTTCACCGCCCACGGTGTGATCATGATCATCTTCATGGCGATGCCGTTCTTCACCGGCCTGATGAACCTCGCGGTTCCGCTGCAGATCGGTGCGCGTGACGTTGCCTTCCCGTTCCTGAACTCCCTGAGCTTCTACCTGCTGCTGGCAGGCGTGCTGCTGGTCAACATCTCGCTGGGCGTTGGTGAATTCGCCAAGACCGGCTGGGTTGCCTATCCGCCGCTCGCGGGTATCCAGTACAGCCCTGGGGTGGGTGTCGACTACTACATCTGGGCGCTACAGCTCTCAGGCTTGGGTACGACACTGACAGGCGTGAACTTCCTCGTCACCGTGATGAAGATGCGCGCCCCTGGCATGAAGCTGATGGACATGCCGATCTTCACCTGGACCTGCACCTGGGCCAACGTGCTGATCGTCGCTTCCTTCCCGATCCTGACCGCCGCACTCGCCCTGCTGACCGTTGACCGTTATCTGGACTTCCACATCTTCACCAACGAGCTTGGTGGGAACCCGATGATGTACGTCAACCTGTTCTGGGCGTGGGGTCACCCTGAGGTCTACATCCTGATCCTGCCGGCCTTCGGCGTGTTCTCGGAAGTCACCTCGACCTTCGCAGGCAAGCGCCTGTTCGGTCACCACTCGATGATCTACGCTTCGGGCGCGATCGCCATCCTGGGCTTTGCGGTCTGGCTGCACCACTTCTTCACCATGGGTGCCGGCGCCAGCGTCAACACCTTCTTCGGCCTGGCGACGATGCTGATCTCCATTCCGACCGGTGTGAAGCTGTTCAACTGGCTGTTCACCATCTACCAGGGCCGTCTGCGCTTCACCGCGCCGATCATGTGGACCCTGGGCTTCATGGTCACCTTCTCCATCGGTGGCATGACCGGCGTTCTGCTGGCTGTTCCAGGTGCCGACTTCGTTCTGCACAACAGCCTGTTCGTGATCGCCCACTTCCACAACGTGATCATCGGTGGCGCGGTATTCGGCTACATCGCCGGCTTCGCCTTCTGGTTCCCGAAAGCCTTCGGTTTCACCCTGAACGAGAAGTGGGGCAAGGCTGCCTTCTGGTTCTGGATCTCCGGCTTCTACGTAGCGTTCATGCCGCTGTACGCCCTGGGCTTCATGGGCATGACCCGTCGTCTGAACCACTCCGACAACCCGCTGTGGGAACCCTACCTGTACGTGGCCGTGGTCGGCGCCGTGCTGATCCTGTTCGGTATCGCTTGCCAGCTGATCCAGATCTACGTCTCGGTTCGCGACCGCAAGGACAACATGGACGTCACTGGCGACCCATGGGGCGGCCGTACCCTGGAGTGGTCGACTTCGTCGCCACCTCCGTTCTACAACTTCGCTCACATGCCTGAGCATGTTGGCCTGGACGCCTGGCACGAAGCCAAGCAAGCCGGTGCCGCGTACAAAGCTCCGGCCAAGTACGAAGCGATCCACATGCCGAGCAACACTTCCACCGGTCTGTTCATGGGTCTGTTCCTGACCGTGTTCGGCTTCGCCTTCATCTGGCACATCTGGTGGCTGGTGGGTGCGAGCCTGGTTGCGACCATCGCCGTCTTCGTTCGCCACGCCGCGCGTGACGACCAGGGCTACATGGTGCCGGCCGAAGAAGTGGCGCGCATCGAAGGCGAGCGCATGAAAGCGCTGGCCAACGCTGGTGCACTGCCTGCCGGCGGCGCACGTGTCGAATCGTTTGAACGGGTGTAATCAATGTCCAGTCAAGTAATCCACGGTGGCGCGCATGGTCATGACCATGCGCACGATGACCACCACCACGACTCGGGCCAGATGACCGTCCTCGGTTTCTGGCTGTACCTGATGACCGACTGCATCCTGTTTGCGTCGCTCTTCGCCACCTACGCGGTGCTGTCCGGCAGTTTTGCCGGCGGCCCGTCGGGCCACGACATCTTCCAGCTCGACTTCGTGCTGGTTGAAACCGCGTTCCTGCTGCTGTCCTCGATCACCTTCGGCTTCGCCATGCTGAAGATGTTCGACGGCAAGAAGGCCGGCGTACTGGGCTGGTTGGCCGTGACCTTCCTGTTCGGTGCAGGCTTCATCGCGATGGAAATCTATGAATTCCATCACCTGATCGCCGAAGGTTTCGGCCCGCAGCGCAGCGGCTTCCTGTCGGGCTTCTTCGCCCTGGTGGGCACCCACGGTCTGCACGTGACCGCTGGCCTGATCTGGATGGCGATCATGATGTATCAGATCAACAAGCACGGCATCACGCCGACCGCCAAGACTCGCATGAGCTGCCTGAGCCTGTTCTGGCACTTCCTGGATGTGGTCTGGATCTGCGTGTTCACCGTCGTCTACCTGCTGGGAGTTCTGTAATGGCTAGCGCACACGACACTCATCACGAGGGTAACCACGGTAGCGTGAAGTCGTACATGATCGGCTTCGTCCTCTCGATCATCCTGACCGCGATTCCGTTCGGCCTGGTGATGTTCCCGAGCCTGCCGAAGAACCTGACCGTCCTGATCGTGGTGGCCATGGCCGTCATCCAGGTGGTTGTGCACCTGGTGTACTTCCTGCACATGGACCGCTCGAAAGAGCAGCGTTCCAACGTGTCGACGTTCCTGTTCACTACCCTGGTGATCGCTCTGCTGGTCGGCCTGTCGCTGTGGATCATGTTCAGCATCCACTTCGAAATGTTGGCCAAGTGAGGTAAGACTGCATGTCCGTGAAGCACTTTATCCAAATCACCAAACCGGGGATCATTTTCGGTAACGTGCTTTCCGTGGCAGGCGGTTTCTTCCTTGCCGCTAAGGGGCATGTGGATTTCGCCCTGTTCCTGGCGGTGGTGATCGGTACTTCCCTGGTGGTCGCATCCGGATGCGTGTTCAACAACTGCATCGACCGTGACATCGACCACAAGATGGAACGTACCAAGAACCGCGTCATGGTCCAGGGCGGCATGTCGCTGCCCCTGGCGCTGATCTACGCCACCCTGCTCGGGGTGGCGGGTTTCAGCCTGCTGTATGTGCAAGCCAACCCGCTGGCGGCGTTCTGCGCCCTGGTTGGTTTCGTTGTGTACGTCGGTTTCTACAGCCTGTGGCTGAAGCGCAAATCGGTGCACGGCACCTTGGTCGGCAGCCTGTCCGGTGCCATGCCTCCGGTGATCGGCTACTGCGCCGTGAGCAACAGCTTCGACCTGGCCGCGGTGACCCTGCTGGTAATGTTCAGCCTGTGGCAGATGCCGCACAGCTTTGCCATCGCCATCTTCCGTTTCAAGGACTACAGCGCCGCCAACATTCCGGTCCTGCCGGTGGCACGCGGTATCCTCGCGGCGAAGAAGCAGATCGTGCTGTATGTGCTGGCCTTCGTGCTCGCCACCCTGATGCTGACCCTCGGCGGCTACGCCGGCCTGGGTTACCTCGCCGTGGCGGCGGCCATGGGCCTGTACTGGCTGTACATGGCCTGGGGCGGCTACAAGGCCGAGGACGACAGCAAGTGGGCTCGCAAGGTGTTTGGCTTCTCCATCCTCACCGTTACCGCCCTGAGCGTGATGATGGGCGTGGACAGCCAGACCGCGGCTGATGTGCTGATGACCTACGCGCGCTGATACAGCAGCCTGTTACACCAAGAACCCCGGCCATGTGCCGGGGTTTTTTTATGTCTTTTTTCCTGTGTTTGCCCGCGAAGGGCCAGTGCTGGAAACATAAATCTCAAATTTTCAAAAAAATAGTCTGAAAAAATCAAACAAAACAGGAAATTATCTTTTGCATTAACTGTGTTTCGGCACTATCTTCTGCTTCAGGCCGCCGCAGCGGCCAGCGTCGCTCGGACGGTTCCGGGCGCTTACGTCTGCAGAGGAACACATGGCCAACCCAGGTTCGCCGCGCCGCTTCGCGCGCATCGATCGTCTCCCCCCGTACGTCTTCAACATCACCGCCGAGCTCAAGATGGCCGCCCGCCGCCGTGGCGAGGACATCATTGACCTGAGCATGGGCAACCCCGATGGCGCCACGCCGCCGCACATCGTCGAGAAGCTGGTGCAGGTCGCCCAGCGCGAGGACACCCACGGCTATTCCACCTCCCGTGGCATCCCGCGCCTGCGCCGGGCCATTTCCAACTGGTACAAGGAACGCTACGACGTCGCCATTGACCCTGAAAGCGAGGCCATCGTCACCATCGGCTCGAAAGAGGGCCTGGCGCACCTGATGCTCGGCACCCTCGACCATGGCGATACGGTGCTGGTGCCCAACCCCAGCTACCCGATCCACATCTACGGCGCGGTGATCGCCGGCGCCCAGGTGCGCTCCGTGCCGCTGGTGCCGGGGGTGGATTTTTTCAACGAGCTGGAGCGGGCGATCCGCGAGTCGATCCCCAAGCCGAAGATGATGATCCTGGGCTTTCCGTCCAACCCCACCGCCCAGTGCGTCGAGCTGGACTTCTTCGAGCGCGTGGTGGCCCTGGCCAAGCAGTACGATGTGTTGGTGGTGCACGACCTGGCCTACGCCGACATCGTCTACGACGGATGGAAGGCGCCGTCGATCATGCAGGTGCCGGGCGCCAAGGACATCGCCGTGGAGTTCTTCACCCTGTCCAAGAGCTACAACATGGCGGGCTGGCGGATCGGCTTCATGGTCGGCAACCCCGAGCTGGTCAGTGCCCTGGCGCGGATCAAGAGCTACCACGACTACGGCACCTTCACCCCGCTGCAGGTGGCCGCCATCGCCGCCCTGGAAGGCGACCAGCAGTGCGTGCGCGATATCGCCGAGCAGTACCGTCAGCGCCGCAACCTGCTGGTCAAGGGCCTGCACGAGATGGGCTGGATGGTCGAGAACCCCAAGGCCTCGATGTATGTCTGGGCCAAGATCCCCGAGGCCTATGCGCACCTGGGGTCGCTGGAGTTCGCCAAGAAACTGCTGGCCGAGGCCAAGGTCTGCGTGTCGCCGGGGATCGGCTTCGGTGACTACGGCGACGATCATGTGCGCTTTGCCCTGATCGAGAACCAGGACCGGATTCGCCAGGCCATTCGCGGCATTCGCCAGATGTTCCGGGCCGATGGGGTGACCCGCAAGTAAGTAGTTCAGCCTGATCGCGGGGCAAGCCCGCTCCCACGCCATTCAGTGGGAGCGGGCTTGCCCCGCGATGCGTTTGCGCCGATCAGCGGCGATCTTTTTTTGCGTGCCCCCTCTTCTCAGCCGTTCGCGCCTGGATTACAAATAGCGCCGCGGGCGCTCGCCCCGATAACAACAACCTCCTTCCCTGGCCATCATGTCCGATCAGAACCCTTGCCTGACCTGCGGCGCCTGCTGCGGCTACTTTCGTGTGTCTTTCTTCTGGGGTGAATGCCAGTCCGCCGGTGGCGTGGTGCCCGACGATCTGGTGGTGCAGATCAATCCGACCCGGGTCGCCATGATCGGCACCGACGCCAAGCCTTGCCGCTGCGTCAGCCTGGGCGGCGAGATCGGCACGCAAGTGGCGTGCTCCATTTATGAGAACCGCTCCAGCCCCTGCCGCGAGTTCGAGGCCTCGTGGGAAAACGGTGTGCACAACCCCAGCTGTGACGACGCACGGGCGGCCTATGGTCTGCCACCGCTGACACCACCGGGCGCCAATGAGCCGCATTGGCCGGAAGAGGGAGCGGAGGTCGCCTGAAAGACGACCTGCCTTCCGAGCGACGGTACGCCGATGGGAATTGCCCCGTGATGGCCGTATGGCCTTATCGCGGGTAGGCTTGCTTTCACACACCGCCGCACATTTTGGCCTCCGCCATTACCGCTCGTCGGTTGGATCCAATGCTCGGGTGGCTGAAACCCGCGAAACACGTGCCGCCTCGACAAAGTATTAACACCATTTGACCGTCCCCTGCGCCGTACCGCCCGCGCCTGAGCGGCTACACATTCCTCAAAGGATATTCGTAGCCATAGATCAGGCGTTTCGGCCGTCGCGTGTTCCACTGCTCTTTACTGCCCTGCTGTGCACGCATTCAAGGACTGAAGTGCCTGATCCACGAAGGAGCTCTCCGTGGACAGACGTGCCGCCCCCCGTTCACCCGCCCGTTTCTCGCAACTGTCGCTGGCTGTCAGCCTGGCTGTCGGTGCGATGGCATTTGGTCTGTCCAGCGAACAGGCGCTGGCCGTCTGCAGCGCGGCCGGTTCCACGATCACCTGCAGCGGCGCGGCCAACCCGCTGGCGCCCAGCTATACCAATGGCGGCAGTGGCCTCACTGTCAACGTCAACCCGGGCGCGAGCCTGGGCACCTTGCTGGGCGTGGGCGGCACCTCGCTGTCGCTGGCCGGCAACAACAACACCCTGAACAACTCCGGCACCATCGACCCGACGTTGCTCGGGCTGCTGAGCATCCAGTCCTCCGCCGTGCTGATCGGCAACACCGGCACCGGCAGCATCCTCAACATCAACAACAACGCCACGGGCGTGATCAAGGGCACCGGCGCCTTGCTCGGCGCCAACCTGCTGAACCTCACCGGCATGGCGCTGGACGCGCGCAACGGCGCCGGCGGCACCACCACCATCAGCAACGCCGGCAGTATCGGCTCCTCGGCGCTGGCCAGCCTCACGCTGGTGAGCGAGGACACGCCGGTCATCGCCGTGACCGGCGGCAGCACGGTGAACTTCACCAACACCGGCACCATCCTTGGCCGTGCCGCGTTCGAGGCTTCCGCGGCGGGCAACACCTTCACCAACGCCGGGACCCTGACCGGCAGCCTGTCGATGGGGGCCAACAGCACCAACCGCTTCAACGCCATCACCGGCTCCAGCGTCGGGGCAGGGCTTGGCGTCAGCGTGGCCTTGCTGGTCACCAGCAACCCGAACCTTGCCTTTGCCGCGGCCGGCAAGATCGACGGTGGCGCCGGTGGCACCAACACCCTGGCACTGCAAAACGCCATTGGTGGCGGCAGTGGGACCAGTGGCAGCGGTACGATCAACGCCACCAACTACATCAACTTCAGCCGCCTGATTGTCGACGCCGGCACCTGGAGCCTGATCGGCCAGGTGCTCAACGGCACCACCCAGACCACCCTCAACGGTGGCCAGCTCAACTTCGACAACGCCAGTGCCTTCGGCAGTGGCGCCATCACTGTCAACGGCGGCGGGCTGGCGGGCACCGTCGGTGGCCTGAGCCTGGCCAACAACTTCACCCTCAACGCCGGCCTGAACGTCGGCGGCGCCACCGACATGGCCCTCAATGGCGTGGTCTCGGGTGTCGGCGGCCTGACCAAGACCGGTACGGGGCTGCTCACCCTCGGCGCCACCAACACCTACAGCGGCGGTACCACCCTGGCGGCCGGCGGTCTCAACCTGACCAGTGCCGCGGCGCTGGGCAGTGGCGGCCTTACGGTCAGCGGCGCCAGCAGCCTGCAGGGCAGCGTGCCGCTGGTGTTGAACACCGCCGTGGCGCTGAACGCGGCGCTGACCCTGCCTGGTAGCAACGCCCTGACCCTGGGTGGCGTGCTCAGCGGCACTGGTTCACTGGTCAAGAGCGGCAGCGGTGGCTTGACGCTGAACGGCGTCAACACCTACAGCGGCGGCACGACCTTGGGCAGCGGTACCCTCACTCTCGGCAACGCCAGCGCCCTGGGCAGCGGCGCGTTGGCACTGAGCGGCAACGGCACCCTGGACACCACGGCGACCATGGTCCTTGGCAATGCCATCAATCTGGGCAGCAGTACCCTGACCTTGCCGGGCAATAACGCCTTGACGCTCAACGGCGTGATTGGCGGCAGCGGCAGCCTGACCAAGAATGGCACCGCCGACCTCACTCTCAACGGCGTCAACACCTACAGCGGCACCACCACCCTGGGCGGTGGCAAGCTCACCGTCGGCAACAGCGCGGCGCTGGGCACCAGCAGCCTGGCCCTGGGCGGCAATGCCAGCCTGGACGCCAGCAGCGCGGTCAGCCTGGGCAATGCGATCAACCTGGGGGCCAACACCCTTGACCTGCTGGGCACCAGCGCCACCACCCTGGGCGGTGTCATCAGCGGGACTGGCGCGCTGGTCAAGAATGGCGCCGGCGACCTGACCCTCAATGGCAACAACACCTTCAGCGGCGGCCTGACGCTCAACACCGGCAAGCTCACCGTCGGGCACAGCAATGCGCTGGGCAGCGGTGCGCTGACCCTGGGCGGCAACGTCAGTCTCGACGCCGGTACCGCGGTCAACCTGGGCAACGCGGTCAACCTCGGCGCCAACACCCTCAACCTGCTGGGCACCAGTGCCACGACCCTGGGTGGTGTCATCAGCGGTACCGGCGCGCTGGTCAAGAACGGCAGCGCCGGCCTGACCCTCAACGGCAGCAATACCTTCAGCGGCGGCACCACCCTCAATGGTGGCGTGCTGACCGTGGGCAACAACAATGCCCTGGGCACCGGCGCGCTGTCCCTGGGCGGCAATGCCAACCTCGATGCGGGCGTGGCGGTCAACCTGGGCAACGCCATCAACCTGGGTGGCAACACACTCACTCTGCCGGGCACGAGTGCCACCACCCTGGGTGGCGTGATCAGCGGCACCGGGGCGCTGGTCAAGAATGGCAGCAGCAACCTGACCCTGGGTGGCGCCAACACCTTCAGCGGCGGGCTGACCCTCAATGCCGGTACCCTGACCCTGGCCACCGCGGCGGCCCTGGGCACGGGCGGCTTGACCGTCGGTGGGGCCTCGACCCTGACCAACACGGCAGCGATGACCCTGAACAATGGCGTCAATCTCGGCGCCGACCTGACCCTCGCCGGCGCCAACAATCTCACGCTGGCCGGCAACCTCGGCGGCAGCGGCGGCCTGATCAAGAACGGCAGCGCCAGCCTGACCCTGAGTGGCAACAACACCCAGAACGGCGCCACGGCGCTGAACGCCGGCACCCTGGTGCTCGGCAGCAACACCGCGCTGGGCACCGGCGCGCTCAATGCCGCAGCCAACACCACCCTGGATACCAGTGTCGCCGGGCTGAACATCGGTAACGCCCTCAACCTGGCCGGCAACCTGAACCTGCCCGGCAGCAACGACCTGACCCTGAGCGGCGTCATTGCCGGCGCCGGCGGCATCACCAAGGGCGGCAACACCACCTTGACCCTGACCGGTGCCAACACCAACAGCGGCTCCACCTTCCTCAACGCCGGCACCCTGGTGGTCGGCAACAACACCGCGCTGGGCAGCGGAACCCTCAACACCGCCGCCGGCGCCCACCTGGACGCCAGCACGGCCGTGAGCCTGGCCAACGACGCCATCATCGCCGGCCCCCTGACCATCGACGGCACCGCCAACCTGGGCTTGAGCGGCGTGCTCAGCGGCATCGGCTCGCTGGTCAAGAACGGCAACGCCAGCCTGACCCTGAGCGGCAACAACGTCTTCACCAACGGCACCCAGCTCAACGCCGGTACGCTGGTCCTGGGCAGCAACACGGCATTGGGCATCGGTAGCCTGACCCTGGGTGGCAACGCCAACCTCGACACCAGCAGCGCTGTCGCGGCCACCAACACCATCAGCCTCGGCGCCAACACCCTGACCGTGCTGGGCAGCAACGCCACCACCCTGACCGGGCAGATCAGCGGTACCGGCGCGCTGGTCAAGAGCGGCAGCGCCGCCCTGACCCTCAACGGCAACAACACCTACAGCGGCGGCACCACCCTCAACGGTGGGTTGCTGACCCTGGGCAACAACAACGCCCTGGGCACCGGCGGCTTGACCCTGGGTGGCAACGCCAGCCTCGACAGCAGCGGCACCCTCAACCTAGGCAACGCCATCAACCTCGCCGGCAATACCCTGACCCTGGCAGGCAGCAATGCCACCACCCTCGGCGGCGTGATCAGTGGCACTGGCGCACTGACCAAGAACGGCAGCACCAACCTGACCCTGTCAGGCGCCAACACCTTCAGCGGTGGTCTCAACCTCAATGCCGGGACCTTGACCCTGGCCAGCGCCGCCGCGCTGGGAACCGGCGCGCTGAACGTCGGCGGCGCCGCCACCCTGGCCAACGCCACGGCCATGACCCTGAACAACGCCATCAACCTCGCAGCCGACCTGTCGCTGCCCACCACCAGCAACCTCACCCTGGCCGGCAACCTCAGTGGCACCGGCGGCCTGGTCAAGAGCGGCAGCGCCACCCTGACCCTGAGCGGCAACAACACCCACAGCGGCGCCACCGCGCTCAACGCCGGCACCCTGGTACTCGGCAGCAACACCGCCCTGGGCACTGGCGCGCTGAATGCCGCCAACAACACCACCCTGGACACCAGCGTCGCCGGCCTGAACATCGGCAACGCGCTGAACCTGGCCGGCAACTTCATCCTGCCCGGCAGCAACGACCTGACCCTGAGCGGCACCATCGCCGGCGCCGGCGGCATCACCAAGAACGGCGCCACCCGCCTGACCCTGACCGGCAACAACAGCAACAGCGGCATCACCCGTCTGAACGCCGGTACCCTGGTGGTCGGCAGCAATACCGCGCTGGGCACCGGCACCCTCAACACCCTGGCCGGCACCCACCTGGATGCCAGCACCGCGGTCAGCCTGGCCAACGACGTCACCATCGCCGGCCCCCTGACCATCGACGGCAGCGCCGACCTGGGCCTGAGCGGCGTGGTCAGCGGCATCGGTTCGCTGGTCAAGAACGGCAACGCCAACCTGACCCTGAGTGGCAACAACCTCTACACCAACGGCACCCAGCTCAATGCCGGCACGCTCACCCTGGGCAGCAACACCGCGCTGGGGATCGGCGCCCTGACCCTGGGCGGCAACGCCAACCTCGACGCCAGCACCGCCGTGGCGGTGACCAACGGCATCAGCCTGGGCAGCAACACCCTGAGCGTGCTGGGCAGCAATGCCACCACCCTCGGTGGCCTGATCAGCGGCAGTGGCGCGCTGGTCAAGAATGGCAGCGCCGGGCTGACCCTCAACGGCAACAACACCTACAGCGGCGGCACCACCCTCAATGCCGGGCTGCTGACCCTGGGCAACAACAACGCCATCGGCAGCGGCGCCCTGAGCGTGGGCGGCAATGCCAGCCTCGAGGGCAGCGCCGCGCTCAACCTGGGCAACGCCATCAACCTCGCCACCGGCGCCACCCTAACCTTGCCGGGCAGCAATACCACCACCCTCGCTGGCGTGATCAGCGGCACTGGCGCGCTGACCAAGAACGGCAGCACCAACCTGACCTTGTCGGGGGCCAACACCTTCAGCGGGGGGCTCAACCTCAACGCCGGCACCCTGACCCTGGCCAATGCCGCGGCGCTGGGGATCGGCGCGCTGAACGTCGGGGGGGCCGCGACCCTGGTCAACAGCGTGGCGATGACCCTGGGCAACGATGTCAACCTCGGCGCCAACCTGACCCTCGGCGGCAGCAACAACCTGACCCTCGGCGGCGTGCTCGCAGGCACCGGCGGCTTGATCAAGAACGGTGTGTCCGACCTGACGCTGACCGGCAACAACACCTTCAGCGGTGCCATCGACCTGCTCGGCGGCAGCATCACCACGGTCGGTACCACGGCCCTGGGCAATACCTCGGCGGTCAGTGTCGGTGCCGGCACCAGCCTCAACCTCGGCGCCAGCGCCACCATCGGTGGCCTGAGCGGTGCCGGTACGGTGAACATCGCTGGCGGCGGCAACCTGACCCTGGGCGGCAACAACCTCAACAGCGTGTTCAGCGGTGCATTGGCCGGCAGCGGTGGGTTGGTCAAGACCGGCACTGGCAGCTTCGAGCTGTCCGGGGTCAACGTGCTAGGTGGCAACACCACGGTCAATGCCGGCCTGCTCAATGTCACCGGCTCGCTGGCCAGCCCCGGCGTGCAGGTCAACAGTGGTGCCAGCCTCGGCGGCACCGGCAGCTTGCTGGGGGCGGTCGACATCGCCAACGGCGCGCACCTGCTGGCCAACAGCGGTGCGACCCTCAGTACCGGCGCGCTGACCCTGCACAGTGGCTCGATCCTCGACTTCGGCCTGGGCTCGCCGGCCACTGGCGGTACCGCGCTGGTCAACGTCAACGGCAACCTGACGCTGGACGGCACCCTCAACGTCACCGACGTCGGCGGTTTCGGCACCGGTATCTACCGGCTGTTCGACTACACCGGCGCGCTGGTCGACAACGGCCTGCTGGTCGGCAACGTGCCAGGCGCCATGCTGCCTGGCGACCTGCAGGTGCAGACCTCGATCGGTAGCCAGGTCAACCTGCTGGTCGGCGGCGCCTCCGGCACCGTGCAGTTCTGGGATGGCGGCCAAAGCGTGCCCAATGGCGTGATCGACGGCGGCACCGGCACCTGGAATGGCAGCAACACCAACTGGACCGATGTCAACGGTGTGCTCAACGGCAGCTGGGCCAGCGACTTCGCGGTGTTCCAGGGCACTGCAGGGGATGTCACCGTGGTCGGCACCCAGGCCGCCACTGGCCTGCAGTTCGTCACCAACGGCTACCGACTGATCGGCGCCGGTGGGCTGGATCTGGTCAACGGCAGCAATGGCGCCTTCGCCGTGCGTGTCGACCCTGGCGTCACCGCGACCCTCAACGTTGGCCTCTCGGGCAGCGGCCAACTGGCCAAGCTCGACAGCGGCACCTTGGTGCTCAATGGCGCCAACAGCTACACCGGCGGCACCCTGCTCAACGGCGGCACGATCGTGGTCGGCAACAACACCGCTTTGGGTAGCGGTTCTGTCAGTACCGCCAACGGCACCACCCTGGACAGCAACACCGCCGTGACCCTTGGCAACGCCTTCAATCTCAGCGGTGTCCTGACCGTCGCGGGCTCCGCCGACCTGGGGCTGTCCGGCGTGGTCTCCGGCCTTGGCAGCCTGGTCAAGGCCGGCGGCGCCAACCTGACCCTGGGTAACGCCAACACCTACAGTGGCGGCACCAGCCTGGGTGCCGGTACCCTGACCCTCGGCAACGCCCAGGCGTTGGGTACTGGCGGCCTGACCGTCACCGGCGCCGCCAGCCTGGACACCTCCGGTAACCTGGCACTGGGCAATACCGTCGCCCTGAATGCCAACCTCACGCTGCCGGGAACAAACGACCTCAGCTTCAACGGAGCGCTCAGTGGCACCGGGGGCCTGGTCAAGACAGGTTCCGGCACGCTCACCCTCAACGGCAGCAACAGCCAGCAGGGCAGCACCAGCCTGAACGGCGGCACCCTCGTGGTAGGCAGCAACACCGCGCTGGGCACCGGTGCGCTGAACGCAGTCGGTGGCACCACCCTGAGCAGCAATGCCAACGTCAACCTGGCCAACCAGCTCAACCTGGCCGGCAACCTGACCATCGCCGGGGCGCAGAACCTGACCCTGGGCGGCAACGTCAACGGCGTCGGCGGCCTGACCAAGACCGGCAGCGGCACCCTGACCCTGAACGGCACCAATGGCAACCTGGGCAACACCAACCTCAATGCCGGTACCCTGGTGCTCGGTAGCGCCAGCGCCCTCGGCCTTGGCCAGCTCAACGCGGCGGCCGGCACCACGCTGGACAGCGCTGCGGCGATCAACATCGGCAACACCGTCAACCTGGGCGGCGACCTCACCATCACCGGCAGCAACGACCTGGGGCTGGGCGGGCTGGTCACCGGTGCCGGTAGCCTGATCAAGAACGGTGCCAGCAACCTTACCCTCAGTGGCGCCAACACCCTGATCGGCGGCGTGACCCTCAATGCCGGCACGCTTACCCTGGGCAACAACCAGGCGCTGGGCACTGGCACCCTGACTGTCGGTGGCGACAGCAACCTGGCCACCACCGGCGCCCTGACCCTGGCCAATCAGGTGACGCTCAACAGCACCCTGAACCTGACCGGCAACAACAACCTGGCCCTCAATGGCGTGATCAGCGGCACCGGCGGCCTGAGCAAGACCGGCAGCGGCAACCTGACCCTCGGCGCCGCCAACACCTACCAGGGCACCACCACCCTTGGCGGCGGCACCCTGACCCTGGGCAACAACGCCGCCCTGGGCACGGGCAACCTGGCGGTGACCGGCAACAGCACCCTGGCCACCAACGGCGTACTGCAGGTGGCCAACGCCATTGGCCTTGGTGCCGGCACCACCCTCGGTATCAACAACACCCAGACCCTGACCCTCGATGGCGTCATCAGCGGTGCCGGGGCGTTGAACAAACTGGGTGCCGGGCAACTGGTGCTCAATGGCAGCAACACCTACGCCGGCGGCACCTCGCTGCAGGCCGGCAGCCTGCTGCTGGGCAATGCCGGCGCCCTGGGCAGCGGAGCACTGACCGTCAACGGCGCCGCCAGCCTCGATGCCAGCCAGGCGCTGGCGCTGGTGAACGCCATCAACCTCGCCGGTGGCAACCTGACCCTTGGCGGCAGCCAGGCGCTGACCCTCAACGGCGTGGTCTCCGGCAACAACGGCCTGGTCAAGAATGGCGCGGCCACCCTCACCCTCAACGGCAACAACACCTACAGCGGCGGCACCACCCTCAACGCCGGCACCCTGGTGGTCGGCAGCGACACCGGGCTGGGCAGCGGTGACCTCAGCACCGGCGCCAACACCAGCCTCGATGCCAGCGGCGCGGGCGTCACCCTGGCCAACAATGTGCATCTGGGCGGTACCCTCAACCTGCCGGGCAGCGTCGACCTGACCCTCAACGGCGTGGTGGATGGCGTCGGCGGCCTGAACAAGTCGGGCGCCGCGACCCTTACCCTCAACGGCGCCAACAACTACCTGGGCGGCACCACCCTCAATGCCGGCCGGTTGGTGGTCGGCAACGACAACGCGCTGGGGCAGGGCGCCCTGACCGTCGCCGGGGCCTCGACCCTGAGCAGCGGCGCCAGTACCATCCTGGCCAACAACGTCACCCTCAACGCCGGCCTGACCGTCGATGGCGGCAACGACCTGACCCTCAACGGCGTGATCAACGGCACCGCCGGCCTGACCAAGATCGGCAGCGGCAACCTGACCCTCAATGGCAACAACGGCTTCCAGGGCGGCACCCAGCTCAACGCCGGGCGCCTGACGGTAGGCAACAGTGGTGCGTTGGGTACCGGCACCCTGTCGGTCACCGCCGATGCCACCCTGGCCAACAGCGCGCCCATGGCCCTGGGCAACACCATTGCCCTGAGCAACGGCGCCAACCTGACCGTTGAAGCCGCCAACGCGCTGATCCTCAGCGGCGACCTCGGCGGCAGCGGCAACCTGGTCAAGACCGGTGTCGACGACCTGACCCTGGTCGGCGTCAAGACCTTCACCGGCAACGTCGACATCCAGGCCGGCTCCCTCACCACCCTCGGCAGCGGTGTGCTGGCCAACGTCGACACCCTCAACGTCGGCGCCAGCGGCCAGCTCAACCTCAACGGCAACGCCAGCCTCGGCAGCCTGACCGGCAGCGGCCAGGTCGATGTCGGCATCGGCAGCGTCCTGAGCCTGGGCGGCAACAACCTCAGCAGCACCTTTGCCGGCGGCCTCAACGGCCTGGGCGGCCTGACCAAGGTCGGCAGTGGCACCCTGACCCTGGCCGGCACCAGCAACCTGGCCGACAACACCCTGGTCAACGCCGGCACCTTGAAAGTCGACGGCACATTGGGCAGCAACCTGCTGACCGTTGCCAGTGGCGCCACCCTGGCGGGTAGCGGCACCGCCAACGCCACGGTGGTGATCAGCAACGGCGGCCACCTGGCCGGGCAGAGCGGTGCCACCCTGGGCCTCGGCAGCCTGGTGCTCGACAATGGCTCGATCGTCGATGTCGGCCTGGCTTCACCGTCCACTGGCGGTACCGCGCTGTTCAACGTCGGCGGCAACCTGACCCTCGACGGTACCCTCAATGTCAGCAGCATCGGCGGCTTCGGCAACGGTGTGTACCGCATCTTCGACTACACCGGCGCCTTGACCGACAACGGCCTGGACTTCGGCACTCTGCCGCTGGGTGTGGGCCTGGGCGACGTGACCCTGCAGACCGCACTGGCCAACCAGGTCAACCTGCTGGTCAGCGCTGCCGGCCTGAACATCCAGTTCTGGGACGGCAGCCAGAGCGTGGCCAACGGCCAAGTCGATGGCGGCACTGGCGTGTGGAACGCCGGCAACACCAACTGGACCGACCTCAACGGCGTGCTCAACACCACCTGGGGCAGCACCTTCGCGGTGTTCCAGGGCACGGCGGGCGACGTCACCGTCGATGGCAGCCAGACCGTCAATGGCCTGCAATTCGTCACCGATGGCTACCGTTTGCTGGCCGGCACCGGCGGTGCGCTCGACCTGATCAATGGCACGAGTGGCGACACCAGCGTGCGGGTCGATCCAGGTGCCACGGCAACCCTCGATGTCGGCCTGACCGGCGTCGGCAAGCTCAACAAGCTCGACAGCGGCACCCTGGTGCTCAATGGCAGCAACAGCTACAGCGGCGGCACCCTGCTCAGTGGCGGTACCTTGATTGTCGGCAGCAACACGGCCCTGGGCGGCGGCGCGCTCGACACCACGGCGGGCACCACCCTCGACAGCAACGCCTCGGTAGCGCTGGGCAATGCCATCACCCTGGCCGGCCCGCTGAACATCGCCGGTAGCAATGACCTGGCCCTCAACGGCAACATCGGCGGCGCCGGTGGCCTGGTCAAGGCCGGCAGCGCGCGGCTGGCGCTGGCCGGCAACAACACCTATGCCGGCAATACCGCGCTCAATGGCGGCACCCTGGTGCTGGGCTCCAACACCGCGCTCGGCACCGGCACCCTGACCACCGCACCTGGCACCAGCCTGGACAGCAGCCAGGCGGTCACCCTGGCCAACAACGTCACCACCATGGGCGACCTCACCGTGCTGGGCAGCAACGACCTGACCCTGGGCGGCACCGTCGGCGGCACCGGCCGCCTGCTCAAGGCTGGCCTGGCCCGCTTCGCGCTGATGGGGGCCAACACCTACAGCGGTGGCACCGAGTTGCAGGCCGGTACGCTGGTGGTCGGCAACAACGCGGCGCTGGGCACTGGTGGCCTGGAGGTAACCGGTAACGCCAACCTCGACAGCGCCAGCGCCGTCACCCTGGCCAACCCGGTCAATGTCAGCGGTGTGCTCAACGTGCTTGGCACCAACGACCTGCACCTGGCCGGCGTGCTCAGCGGCGCGGGCGAGCTGAACAAGAGCGGCCTGGCCGACCTGACCCTGTCGGGCAACAACACCTTCAGCGGCATCCTCAACATCCTCTCTGGCAGCCTGAGCACCCTCGGCACCACTGCCCTGGGTACCCAGAGCCAGTTGAACGTCAGCACCGGCGCCAGCCTCAACCTCGACGGCAACACCAGCCTTGGCGACATCGGCGGCACCGGCGCGATCCAGATCGCCGCCGGCAACAGCCTGACGGTCGAAGGCGGCGTGTTCGGCGGCAATATCAGCGGCACCGGTACCTTGAACAAGCTCGGCAGCGCCACCCTGGCGCTGAACAGCGCCAACAGCCATACCGGCACCACCAACGTCCAGGCAGGCGGTCTGAAAGTGGACGGCTCCCTGGCCAGCGGCGCGGTCAACGTGGCCAGCGGCGCCAGCCTCAGCGGTGCCGGCAGCCTCGGCGGGGCGGTGACGGTGGCCAACGGCGGCAATCTCGCGGCCACCAGTGGCAGCACGCTGAACGCCGGCAACCTGGTGCTCGACAGCGGCGCCAACTTCAACGCTTCACTGGGCACGCCCTCGGGCGGCGGCAGCCCGCTGGTCAACGTCGCCAACAACCTGACCCTGGGCGGCACCCTCAACGTCACCGACATCGGCGGCTTCGGCGCCGGGGTCTACCGGTTGTTCGCCTACGGCGGCAGCCTCACCAACAACGGCATGAGCTTCGGCACCACGCCGGTACCGATCACCGACCTGACCGTGCAGACCGCCGTGGCCAACCAGGTCAACCTGGTGGTCGGCGGTGCCAGCAACGTACTGTTCTGGGACGGCAGCCAGAGCGTCGCCAACGGCCAGATCGACGGTGGCAGCGGCACCTGGGACGCCATCAACACCAACTGGACCGACGTCAACGGCGTGTTGAACAGCACCTGGAACGACACCTTCGCGGTGTTCCAGGGCGCTCCCGGCACCGTCACCGTGAACGGCAGCCACAGCATCACCGGCCTGCAGTTCGTCACCGATGGCTATGTGCTCAACGCCGGTACCGCCGGTGAGTTGCTGGGCAATGGCACCACCAACCTGCGTGTCGACAACGGCGTCACCGCCACCCTCAACGTCGCCCTCAACGGCACCGGCAGCGTCGCCAAGCAAGACGGCGGCACCCTGGTGCTCAACGCCGCCAACGGCTACAGCGGCGGCACCGCCCTCAACGGCGGCACCTTGGTGCTGGGCAACAACAGCGCGCTGGGCAGTGGCACCCTGACGGCCGCGGGCGGCACCACGCTGGACAGCAACACCGCCGTCACCCTGGCCAATACCACCGTGCTCAACGGTGCCCTGGCCATCGCCGGCAGCAATGACCTGACACTCAATGGCGTAGTCAGCGGCACAGGCGGGCTGATCAAGAACGGTGCCGGCCTGCTGACCCTGAACGGGGCCAACACCTACAGCGGCGGCACCCAGATCAATGCCGGCGGCGTAGTGGGCAACAGCACCAGCCTGCAAGGCGCGATCCTCAACAACGGAGCCCTGACCTTCGCGCAGAACGCCAACGGCAGCTACACCGGCAACCTCAGCGGCAACGGCACCCTGGCCAAGAACGGCACTGGCGAGCTGCTGCTGACCGGGGTCAACACCTTCACCGGCGCCACCAGCGTCAACGCCGGCACCTTGCTGGTCAACGGCCGTCTCGACAGCACCAGCGTGCAGGTCGCCACCGGCGCCCGCCTGGGCGGCAGCGGCACCTACGGCGGTGCCGTGCAGATCGCCAACGGCGCCACCCTGGCTGCTGGCCAGAGCGCCACGCCGCTGACCGTCGGCAGCCTCGACCTGGCGTCGGGCAGCGCCCTGGACTTCAGCCTCGGCGCTCCGGCCGCCTCCACCACCGTGGTCAGGGTCAACGGCAACCTGGTGCTCGACGGCATGCTGAACATCACCGATGCCGGCGGTTTCGGCACCGGTGTCTACCAACTGTTCAGCTACGGCGGCACGCTCACCGACAACGGCCTGGTGTTCGGCGCCATTCCGGGCAGCGTGGTCCTGGGCGACCTCAGCCTGCAGACCGCCATCGCCAACCAGATCAACCTGGTGGTGCAGAACTACGGCGAGGAGCTGCAATTCTGGAATGGCGGCAAGACCAATCCCGACGGCAGCATCGGCGGCGGCAGCGGCACCTGGGGCTCGAACACTGGCTGGACCAATGCCGGCGGGACTTCCAGCGAAGGCTGGAGCGGCGGCTACGCGGTCTTCGGCGGTACGCCGGGCACTGTCACCGTGGTCGGCAACCAGTCGTTCGACGGGCTGCAGTTCCTCAGCAGTGGTTACCAGGTGGTCCCGGGAGCCGGCGGCAGCCTGACCCCGGTCAACGATACCGACGGCAGCCTGGCGTCGGTGCGTGTCAACGCCGGCGCCACGGCCACCATCAGCGCGCCGCTGGTCGGCACCGGCGGTATTGAGAAACTCGACGCCGGCACCTTGATCCTCTCAGGCGCCAACACCTACAGCGGCGGCACTACCGTCAGCGGAGGTACCCTGGTCGGCAACACCACCAGCCTGCAGGGCAACATCCTCAACAATGCCAACCTGGTGTTTGCCCAAGGTAGCAATGGCACCTTCAACGGCACCCTAAGCGGAACCGGCACCACCACCAAGCAGGGCGGTGGCACCCTGCTGCTGACCGGTAACCAGCCGTTCAGCGGCGCCTTCAACGTCAACCAGGGCCTGCTCCAGGTGGGCGATGCCGCCCACCCGGGCAGCACCCTCGGCGCCCAGGTCACGGTAGCCAACGGCGCCGCGCTGACCGGCAACGGCACCGTCGCCGGGCTGACCAACAACGGTACCGTGCTGCCGGGGCCGGCCGGCAACCTGAACGTTTCGGGGAACTTCACCAACGGCGCCACCGGCACCCTGGTAATCGACCTTGCCACCTCGCCGGTGAACTACTTGAACGTGGGCGGCACGGCCAACCTCGGCGGCAGCCTGATGGTGGCCAACCTCGCCAGCGGCAACGGCCAGTACACCGTGGTCAGCGCGGCGGGCGGTGTCACCGGCACCTTCGCCACCACCAACCTGGCAAACTCGGCGTTCCTCAACAGCTCGCTGAACTATGGCGCCAACCAGGTGACCTTGTCGGTCAGCCGCAACGGCACCTCCTTCGCCGATGTCGCCGCCACCGGCAACCAGCGTGGCGTGGCCACCGCCCTCAGCAGTGCCGGGGCCCCGGCCGAGCTGGTCAACAACGTGCTGCCGCTTGACCGCCAGGCTGCCCAGGCGGCATTCGACAGCCTGTCCGGCGAGATCCACGCCAGCACCGCGACCGTGCTGATCGAGGATTCGCGCTACGTCCGCGACGCGGTCAACGACCGCCTGCGCCAGGCTGACTGCAGCAACCAGGACGATCCGCGTCGCACCTTGGCGCCGACCGCCAACCAGCAACTGACCAGCGAAGGCTGCCAGGGCCAGGCCGTGGGCTGGATCCGCGCCATCGGCGGCTGGGGCACCTACGACGGCAGCAGCAGCCATGCCAGCGTCGACCGTGACCTGTCGGGCTTCATGCTTGGCGTCGACCGTGCCCTGGATGACCAGTGGAAAGTCGGCGCCGCCGCCGGCTACACCCGCTCGAGCATCGATGCGCACCGTCGCCGCTCCGACGCCACGGTGGACAGCTACCACCTGACCACCTACCTCGGCTACCAGCTGGACGCCTTCGCCGCCCGCATGGGCGTGGCCTACAGCTGGCACGACATCGACACCAAGCGTGATGTCACCGTGGGCAGCTACGACGACCGCCTCAAGGCCAAGTACAAGGCGCGTAGCGCCCAGGTGTTCGGCGAGGTGGGCTACGCCATCGATGCCGGCGGTATCGCTCTGGAGCCGTTCGCCGGGCTGGCCTACGTCAACTACGACAGCGACACCGCCCACGAGAAGGGCGGGGCAGGGCGGCTGGAAGGCAAGGTCGACCAGGACGTGACCTTCTCCACACTGGGCGTGCGGGCCGGCAAGCGCATTCTGCTCGATAATGGCAGCACCGTTACGCCGCGGCTGTCGGTGGGCTGGCGCCATGCCTTCGGTGACGACAAGCCTGATGCCGATCTGCGCTTCGTCGGTGGCGGCGCCGGGTTCAGCACCGAGGGCGTGCCGATCGCCAAGGACGCGGCGGTGGTCGAGGCCGGGTTGGACCTGTCGGTGGGCGCGAGCGGCAAGCTGGGGGTCGGGTATTCCGGACAGCTGTCGAGCGAGAACCGCGACCATGGTGTGGTGGTGAGCTTCAGCATGGGGTTCTGAGGTAGATCGCCGGGGCTGCTTTGCAGCCCTTTCGCGACACAAGGCCGCTCCCACATCTATTTCGGGCCAATTTTTCCTGTGAATGAGGCGGCGCCCGCCTTGGTGCACGCCTCAAGTCGTGCGGGGCGGCAGTGGTACCCATGCTGAAGTTGCGTCGGACCAACAAGGCGGACCAGGTAATGGCACAGGACTGACTGGCCCGAAACAGATGTGGGAGCGGCCTTGCGTCGCGATGCGCCGCGCGGGCGGCGCTCGATCTTGCAGGCGCTGCAAGGCCATCGCCAAGCACCTGGTGGCCATGACGCGATCAAAACCTCGCCCCAAACCCCGTAAGACATTTCCGAATTTGAAACCAAATCCTTCAGCCAGCCAGCGCTTCGGACCTATCCTACGCGCCTGCCGGAAGGCTCTGAATTGGCCGGGAAATACATCAGGGGTACCGTCACGGGGTCGTCACATTTTGGCGACCGGGTGTGAGAAGCCCGTTGTGTGAACCATGTCGATTCCGTCAATGGCGGTCGTGCGCGTGCAGGCTTTGGCCTGACCGTGGATTCATGGTTACACACGGGCTTCTCACCATGCGTACGACTGCCACCCTAATCTGTGAGAAGGATCGAGGTGGTTGTTCCTGAATATCAATTTCGAGGAGTAACCATGAAAAAACTTGTACCTGACCCACCCTACCCAATCCCCTTCGTCACCATCATCAGCGACCTCGACCCCGAGGAAGCCATGGCCCACGCCAACAAGCTGATGCACACCCTCAGCGACACCGTCCATGCCTACACCGTCTGCCAGCGCGATGCGCGCCTCGACGTGATGATGGACAGCGTAGAGATCCTCGGCCAACTGGTCATCTCGCTGGTCCGCCACGCCCGGGCCAAGGGGGCGCCGGTATGAGCGACGACAGCAAGCCCGGCCCGACCCAGGGCAAGACCACCTGCCTCGAGATCTTCTGCATCCAGCCCGGCATCCCGTTCGACCACGCGTTCAGCGACCTGTCGGTGCTGCTCGGCTGTGTGGCGCATTTCACCACCGAGGCCGAGATGGAGGGTGACCTCATGGCCGCCAGTGCGGCGCGGATTCTCAGCGGGCTGGCCAAGGGGCTGATCGATGACATGGAGCTGGGGTTGAACCGGTAGCGCTGAAAGGGGCCGCAAAGCGGCCCCAGGGATGCCAGACCGAGCCACTGTCGTTAGACTGTCATCTCCTCACCACCGGACAGGAGTCCCGGCGTGCCCGACCCCCGCAGTTTCCCCAGCGACCTGTGCCTCGACAGCCCACGCCTGCAGCTGCGCCCCATGCGCCATGGCGACGCGCAGCAGTGGCTGACCATCATGGCCGACCCGGAAGTGATGCGTTACTGGTACCACGCCCCCTGGCAGACCCTGGCCGAGGCCGAAAGCGCCCTGGCCGCCGACCGCGAAGCCTACGCCGCCGGACAGTTGCTCAAGCTGGGCATGTACCGCCGCGACAACGGCGAGCTGATCGGCATGGTCCAGCTGTTCAACCTCGAGGAGGGGTCACGCCGTGGCGAGATCGGCTACTGCCTGGCCAAATCCGCCCAGGGCCGGGGCTACATGGACGAGGCGCTGACCTGCTTCATCGACTACCTCGCCCACACCCTGCACCTGCGTCGCCTGGAGGCGGAAATCGATCCGCGCAACCAGGGCTCGGCGCGTACACTGGAACGCCAGGGCTTCGTCCTTGAGGGCACCTTGCGCGCCCGCTGGTGTGTCGCCGGCGAGCTCTCCGATTCGGGCTTGTACGGGCTGCTGCTCGAACTGCCTGTCGCCTGAGGCACAGGTACGCTATGGTCGGGTTTTGCCGATGATCGACGGAGTCTGTGTTTGCCAGCCTTCTATCTGACCTTCAGCTTGCTGCTGTACCTGCTGAGCCTGGCTTTCGATGGCGCCCTGATGGGGGCGGGCCGGCATATGCCGGCGTTGCAGATGCTGCTCTACGGCCCCTGGGGCATCGCCTTCGGTCTGTACCAGTGGTTCGCCAACCCGCTGCTGGCGCTGGCAGTCCTCGCCCATCGCCGGTTCCGCCGCCTGGCGCTGGTATGCGGCCTGGTGGCGTTGTACCTGGCGGCCAGCAGCTTCGCCATCACCCGCTTGCCGGACAACCAGAGCTACGCCTTCCAGGATGTGAGCGGTTTTGGCGCGGGCTTCTACCTATGGCTGCTGGCGATCCTGGTGTTCTGCCTGGGCCAGTTATGGTGGTGCTGGAAGGCGCGCTCGGCGACCCAGGTGCCGGGCTGGGGCTGGCTCGATGTGGCGCTGGTCGCTGCCCTGAGCGTGGCGCTGTATGCCGGTACGCAGATGCCCTCGCTGCGCTTCGAGCCGCACAAGGTGGTCGTGCCGCCGGAGCAGCCGCAGACCTTGTGAGGGTGCATCGCGGGGCAAGCGCTCAACGCGCCGTGCCCCACTGCACCACGATCATCCCGATCACGATCATCCCCACCCCCGCCAGCCGCAACAGGTTCACCGGCCGTTCCGGCAACCCCATCAGGCCAAACTGGTCCATCAGCAGCGACGACAGCACCTGCCCGGCCACCACGCAGACGATGAACCCCGCCGCCCCCAGGCGCGGCGTCAGCACCAGCGCGGCGGTGATGTACAGCACCCCGGCGACGCCCCCGAACCAGGCCCACCAGGGCGCATGGGCCAGTTGCTGCACCTGTGGCAGTGGCGCGCGCATCAGCAGCAGGGCCGGCACCAGCATCAGCAGGCTGACCAGCAACGACACCCCGGCGGCCCACAGCGGATGGCCGAGCAGGCGCCCGAGCGCGGCGTTGCTGCCGGCCTGGAACGGCACGGCGGCCCCGGCGAGCAGGGCGATGAACAAGGGGAGGGCGGCGAAGAGGCTGGCGGGCATGGTGTCTACTCCAGATAAGAACACTGGCCTCAGTCTCGATCATGCATTTCAATGATGGAAATTCGAACTTCGCACAGGGTGTATTCGTACCATGGATGATCTGCGCCGCATCGACCTGAACCTGCTGCTGACCTTGCACGCCTTGCTCAGCGAGCAACATGTCTCGCGCGCGGCCCTGCGCCTGCATCGCAGCCAGCCGGCGGTCAGCCATGCCCTGGCGCAGTTGCGCGAGCTTTTCGCCGATCCGTTGCTGGTGCGGCGCGGTGGCCGCCTGCAACTGACAGCCCGCGCCGAGGCTCTGCAAGCGCCGTTGCAGGAGGCGTTGCAGCAACTCGACGGACTGCTCGGCACGCCGGGCTTCGAGCCGGCGCGGGCACGGCGCACGTTTCGCCTGGCCATGTCCGACTACGGCGCCCGCGTGGTGCTGCCTGCGTTGATGCGCCTGTTGCGGCGCGAAGCGCCGGGCATCGACCTGGTGGTGTCCCAAGGCAGCCGCGAGGCGATGCTCGGCCAGTTGATCGACGGCGAGGCAGACCTGGCGCTGGGCGTGTTCCCGGAACTGCCGACGGAAATGGCCCAGCAGGTGCTGTTCGAGGAATCCTTCGTCTGCCTGGCCGACCGCGCCAGCCTGCCGCCCCGCGGCGGCCTGGCGCTCGAGCCGTGGCTGGCGCGGCCCCATGTGCTGGTGGCGGTGCGCCCCGGCATCGACAACGAGATCGACCAGGCCCTGGCCAGCTTGGGCGCACGCCGACGCATCGCCCTGACCTTGCCGCATTGGGGGGTGGCCCAAAGTGTCATTGCCGGGACCGACCTGGTGCTCACCGTGGCCCGGCGCAGCCTTGCCGGTGCCCGGCTGGACCCGGCGCTGCGCCGGTTCGCGCCGCCCCTGGCGATCTCACCGTTCGCCTTTGCCCAGGCCTGGCACTCGCGGCGTGACGGCGATGCCGGGCACCGCTGGCTGCGGGCGCGGATCCAGGCGCTGTGCGTGAACGAAGGCGGGGCAGGGTGCTAGGCTGTGCCGCATTCATCTGCGAAAAGGAAAGCCCATGTTCAAGCATTGCCTGGTCGGCGCCGCCGCCCTGCTGATCGCCGCCGGCGCCCAGGCCGAGGACTATTCGCCCACCTACACCCAGTGCATGGACAAGGCCTCCAGCACCCTGGCCATGGGCGCTTGCATCCAGGCCGAGACCCAGCTGCAGGATGACCGGCTGAACCGGGTCTACAAGCAGCTGATGGCCAAGCTCGACAGCCAGCAGCAGAAGGACCTGCGCGAAGTCCAGCGCACCTGGATGAAGTACCGCGACGGCAACTGCGCCTTCCACGGCAAGTTGAGCAACGGCAGCATCTACCGCATCGAAGGCGCCATGTGCGAGATGGACATGAGCAAGGACCGCGCGGCGGAGCTGGAGCGGGTGCTCAGTCCGGGGCAGTGATGCGGCATCCGCGAATCAGGCGCCGCGTTGCTCACGCAGTGCCCGGGCCTTCAGGTACTCGCGCACCTCCACCCCGTCTCCGGCGAATTCGATCCGCTGCGCCTTGGCCGCACGCTGGTAGGCGTACATGGGGTCGTAGTACTCCTTGAGCAGCCCTTCGATCCACCCCCGGTGCAGGCTCACGTCGCCGCTGCGCAGCTGCTCCTCCAGCGCCTGGTCGAGCAACGTCGACAGCCGCTGGAAGCGTTCGCCGCCCAGGCGCTTGTAGATGTTGATCATGCTCTGGCGCATGCGCTCGGCGAACAGCTGGCCGCCGGCCTCGGCACCGTGCACGGCGATGAACTCGGCGCACAGGTTGATCACGTAGTCGCGCAGGATGCGTTCCACGCGATGCTCGAAGCTGTCTTCCAGCCACACCAGCGGATAGCGCTGCATGCCCTGGTACAGCTCCAGCGGCACCGCGCAGCTGCCGACCACGCGGCCTTCGTCCTCAAGCACGAACTGGCCGATGCCACGCTCGCGTTTCTTGAGGATGTCGATGGCCAGCGCATTCTCGAAATCGATCTGCGCCGGCTGCGCCGTGGCGCGCTTGCCGAAGCTGGAGCCACGGTGATTGGCGTGGCCTTCCAGATCGAGCACGTTGTCCAGCTGGTGCAGCACATCGGTCTTGCCGGTGCCGGTCAGGCCGCCCACCAGCACGAAGTCGCAGTGCTGCACCGCCTGCAGCGTGGTATCCATCAGCAGGGTGCGCATGGCCTTGTAGCCGCCCACCACCTTCGGATACTGGATGCCGGCGTCCTTGAGCCAGCCCTGGACGATCTGCGAGCGCAGGCCGCCACGGAAGCAGTAGAGGTAGCCGTCGGGATGGGCCTGGGTGAACGCGGCCCAGGCTTCCAGGCGCTGTTGCTTGAGCGCGCCGTTGACCAACTGGTGGCCCAGGGCGATGGCGGCAGCCTGGCCCTGCTGCTTGTAGCAGGTGCCGACCTTCTGCCGCTCCTGGTCGTTCATCAGCGGCAGGTTGACCGCGCCGGGGAAGGCGCCCTTGGTGAATTCGATCGGCGCGCGCATGTCCATCATCGGCACGTCGTCGAGGAACAGCTGCTTCAGCTCGGTGCAGTCGGGGCGCATCAGATCACCTCGACTGCGTGGCTCTGTCGCTCGACCAGCTCGCCGATCGGCGCCAGTTCGAGCCCGAGCTCCCGCGCCACGGCGAGGAATTCCGCCTCGCCTTGCGGGGTGACCGCCACCAGCAGGCCGCCGCTGGTCTGCGGGTCGCACAGCAGGTGCTTCTGCTCGTCGCTCAGCGCGCCGATCTTGTGGCCGTAGCTGTCGAAGTTGCGCAGGGTGCCGCCGGGGATGCAGCCCTCGGCCAGGTAATGCTCGACGCTGGGCAGGCGCGGCACCGCGGCGTACTGCAGGCGGGCGGTGAGGCCGCTGCCCTCGGCGACTTCGACCAGGTGGCCGAGCAAGCCGAAACCGGTGACGTCGGTCATCGCCTGTACGCCGTCGAGCTTGCCGAAGCGGCTGCCCGGGGTGTTGAGGGTGCACATCCAGTCACGGGCCAGGCCCTGGTCCTGTTCGCGCAGCTTGGCCTTCTTCTCGGCGGTGGTGAGAATGCCGATGCCCAGCGGCTTGGTCAGGTACAGGCGGCAGCCGACGCTGGCGGTGTCGTTGCGCTTGAGGTGGCGCTTGCTCACCACGCCGGTCACGGCCAGGCCGAAGATCGGCTCGGGGGCGTCGATGGAGTGGCCGCCGGCCAGCGGGATGCCGGCTTCGGCGCACACGGCGCGGCCGCCGCGGATCACCTCGCGGGCGACCTCCGGCGGCAGCACGTTGACCGGCCAGCCGAGGATGGCGATGGCCATCAGAGGGTCGCCGCCCATGGCGTAGATGTCGCTGATGGCGTTGGTGGCGGCGATGCGGCCGAAGTCGTACGGGTCGTCGACGATGGGCATGAAGAAGTCGGTGGTCGAGACCACGCCGCGCTCGTCATCCAGGGCGTAGACGGCGGCGTCGTCGCGCGAGGCGTTGCCGACCCAGAGTTTCGGGTCGAGGGCCTGCGTGCCGCTCTCGGCGAGGATCACATCCAGGACCTTGGGAGAAATCTTGCAGCCACAGCCAGCGCCGTGGCTGTACTGTGTCAGACGAATCGGCTCGCTCATGTGCACCTCGACTTTTCGTGATGCGCGATTGTAGCAAAGCTGGCCTTTGTGCCTGCGGCTCTTATACTTCCCGCGATGCAACACCGACTCATACCCCGCGATCGAACCGGAGAATCCCCATGCTCAAACGTCCCCTGGCACTGTTTGCCGGCCTCGCGCTGTCCTGCTGCGCGGTGTTCGCCCAGGCCGCCGATGTGCTGCGCGTCAGCGCCATCCCCGACGAGGCGCCAACCGAGCTGCTGCGCAAGTTCAAGCCGCTGGGCGAGTACCTCGAGCAGCAGCTGGGCATGAAGGTGCAGTTCGTGCCGGTGGCCGACTACCCGGCGGTGGTCGAGTCGCTGGCCAGCGATCGCCTGGACCTGGCCTGGCTGGGGGGCTTCACCTTCGTCCAGGTGCACCTGAAGGACCCCAAGGCCACGCCGCTGGTGCAGCGTGAGCAGGATGCCAAGTTCACCAGCAAGTTCATCACCGCCAACCCGGACGTGAAGAGCCTCAAGGACCTCAAGGGCAAGACCTTCGCCTTCGGTTCGATTTCGTCCACCTCGGGCAGCCTGATGCCGCGTTACTTCATGCTCAAGAACGACAACATCAAGCCCGAGGAGTACTTCAGCCGCGTTGCCTATTCCGGCGCCCACGATGCCACCGCCGCCTGGGTCCAGGCCGGCAAGGCCGATGCCGGCGTGCTCAACGCCAGCGTCTGGGACAAGCTGGTCGCGGCCGGCAAGGTCGACACCAGCAAGGTGAAGGTGTTCGCCACCACGCCGGAGTACTTCGACTACAACTGGACCGTGCGCGGCAACATGGACCCGGCGCTGAAAGAAAAGATCAAGCAGGCCTTCCTCGCCCTTGACCCGGCCAAGCCCGCGGACAAGGCGATCCTCGACCTGCAGGCCGCCAGCCGCTTCATCGAGACCAAGCCCGAGAACTACGCGGGCACCGAGCAAGCCGCGCGTGAGGCCGGTCTGCTCAAGTGAGTATCCGTGTTCAGGGCGCCAGTGTGCGCCATGGTCAGGTCCAGGCCTTGAGCGCGGTGGACCTGCTGATCGGCCAGGGCGAGCGGGTGGCGATCATCGGTCCTTCCGGGGCCGGCAAATCCAGCCTGCTGCACCTGATGGGCACCGCCGTGCCGCCCAGTGGCGGGCGGCTGGAGTTGTTGGGCGAGCAGCCCTGGGCATTGTCTGCCCGGGCCCGCCAGCGCTTGCGCGCACGGCTTGGCCTGGTACACCAGGCGCCGCCCCTGCCGCTGCGCCAGCGGGTGGTCACCGCCGTGTTGGCGGGGCGCCTGGGGCAGTGGGGCACGTTGCGCGGGCTGCTCAACCTGATCCACCCCGGCGATGTACCCGGTGCCCGTGCGGCGCTGGCCGAGCTGGGCATGGCCGACAAACTGTTCGCCCAGTGCGGGCAGTTGTCCGGTGGCCAGTTGCAGCGGGTCGGCATTGCCCGTGCCTTGTACCAGCGACCTGAAGTGCTGCTGGCCGACGAACCGGTTTCGGCCATGGACCCGGTGCTGGCCGACCATAGCCTGGCGCTGCTCAATCGCCATGCCCAGGCCCATGGCGTGACCCTGGTCGCCAGCCTGCACGCGGTGGAGCTCGCCTTGGCGCATTTTCCGCGCATTGTCGGCATTCGTGCCGGGCAGGTAGCGTTCGACTGCCCGGCAGAAGCGGTCAGCGAAGCGATGCTCGATGCCTTGTACGCCAACGAGCAACTGGCCTCGCCTGTTGCCGCGACGGCGAGCCTGCAGGTGCAGATCCCGCGATGCTGAGCACTGACCAGCGCGATCCCGCTGCCATCCCTCGTTTGCTGTTGACCCTGTTGTGCCTGGCGCTGCTGTGGCCGGGCCTGCGCTTGAGCGAACTCGACCCCGGCGTGCTGTTGCAGGCCGAGAACCGTCAGCAGATGGCCAGCTTCGTCAGCGCATTCTGGCCCCCGGCCCACGACGCCGGCTTTCTGCATCTGCTGCTCAGCGCCACGGTGCAGACCCTGGCCGTGGCCACGGCGGGCATGACCCTGGCGCTGCTGCTGGCGGTGCCGGCCAGCCTGCTGGCCAGCCGGGCGCTGTCGCTGCGGGCAGCTTCCAATGGTGGACGTCTGGGACCATGGTCACGCGCTGCGCGCCTGCCGGTGCGTGGCGTGCTGATCTTCCTGCGCAGTGTGCCCGAGATCGTCTGGGCCTTGCTGTTCGTCCGTGCCGTAGGCCTGGGCCCGACCGCCGGGGTGCTGGCCATCGCCATTACCTACAGCGGCATGCTCGGCAAGGTCTACGCGGAAATCTTCGAATCGGTGGACCAGCGCCCGGCCCATGCCTTGCTCCAGGCCGGCAGCAGCCGCCTGTCGGCGTTTCTCTATGGCACCCTGCCCGAGGCCGCAAGCGAGGTGGTGTCCTACACCGTGTACCGCTGGGAATGCGCGGTGCGCGCCTCGGTGGTGATGGGCTTCGTCGGCGCTGGTGGCCTGGGCCAGCAGATCGACTTGTCGATGCGCATGTTCGCCGGGGCCGAGGTGGCGAGCATGCTGCTGACCTTCCTGTTGCTGGTGGTGTTGGCCGACCTGCTCAGCCGCTTCCTGCGTGGGAGGCTGGCATGAGGCGGGTGACCAATGGGCTGGTGATCGTCGCGATCCTGGCGGCGGTGCTGGCGTCGTTCGCCTACCTGGAGCTGGACCTGGCAGCGCTCGTTGGCAGCGGCGGACCGGCGCAGATGGGCGAATACGCGGCGCGCTTCCTGCACCCGGACCTTTCCCTGACGCACCTGCGGGCGGTGGGGCAGGGCGCCCTGGAAACGCTGGCGATGTCCGGGATGGGGACGCTCTCGGCGATGCTGCTCGGCCTGTTGCTGGCGCTGCCGGCCGCCGGCCGCTTCGGTTGGCCGTTGCAGGGCGCGGCGCGCCTGCTGCTCAATGCGTTGCGGGCGATTCCGGAGCTGGTCTGGGCGGCGTTGACCGTGCTGGCGGCGGGCCTGGGGCCGAATGCCGGCACCCTGGCGCTGGCGCTGCACACCGCCGGGGTGCTGGGGCGGCTGTTCGCCGAGGCGCTTGAAAATGCGCCGCCGGAGCCGGCGGCGGCGATCCGACTGCAGGGCGGCAGCCAGCTGGCGGCGTTCTGTTTCGGCACGCTGCCCAACTTGTGGCCGCAACTGCTGGCGTACAGCCTGTATCGCTGGGAGAACAACATCCGCATGGCCAGCGTGCTGGGGTTCGTGGGGGCAGGCGGTCTGGGGCAGATGCTCTACGCGACCCTGAGCCTGTTCCAGGAGGCCCAGGCCAGCACGGTGATCATCGCCATGCTGTTGCTGGTGCTGCTGGTGGACGCCCTGAGCGATGTGCTGCGCCAGCGTTTCGTGCGCGCCTGAACGGGCTTGAAGCGGTACCTGA
Source organism: Pseudomonas sp. TE6283 (assembly GCF_054060555.1). Taxonomy (NCBI): domain Bacteria; kingdom Pseudomonadati; phylum Pseudomonadota; class Gammaproteobacteria; order Pseudomonadales; family Pseudomonadaceae; genus Pseudomonas; species Pseudomonas sp. TE6283. The sequence continues at coordinate 86,008 of NZ_JBSSDH010000008.1, read as the reverse complement.
TCCTTGACTGTAGTCCCGCTCAGGCCCCACGCCAAGCCCTGTTCGTCAATCCGAAAAATAAACTTCACCGGAGCGTAAAAAGACTTTTTTCGGTCATGGTTTTTGCGGTATCAAGGAACCAGACAGCCGAACCCTGCAGCACAGGTGGCGTCATCCACGCCCCTTTTGCCAGGTGAGCTTCCCGCCCGTAACGACGCGGATACGGGAAGAACGGCAGTCACTCTGCGGCGCAGCCGTTCGCGCCGTGTGGCTTTCACATAAGGTGAACGAGTATGGATGACCAAGGACGCACCCCTTCCTCCAACCAGCCAATCCTGTATGTGCTCGATACCAACGTCCTGATTCACGACCCCAACGCCCTGCTCAACTTCGAGGAGCACCACGTCGCCATACCGATGACGGTGCTGGAGGAACTCGACAAGCTCAAGACCGGCAAACACACCATCGCCGCCGAATGTCGCCAGGCCATCCGCCTGATCGACCAGACCTTGGGCGACGCCTCGCCCAGCGATGTCGAGCAAGGCGTGCCGATCCAGCGCGGCAAGAGCGGGCCCAAGGGCTTCCTGTCCATCCTCATGAGCACGCGCAACGAGCCGAACCGCCTGCTCCCCGAAAACCTCGCCGACAACATCATCATCAACCAACTGCTGGACCTGCGCGCCAAGCGTAAGGACCTCGACGTGGTGCTGGTGACCAAGGACATCAACATGCGCCTGAAGGCGCGTGCCTGCGGGATCGCCGCCGAGGACTACAGCACCGACCAACTGGTCGACGACGTGTCCTTGCTGTCCAAGGGCTACCACTCGGTCACGGGGTCGTTCTGGGACCGTGTGAGCAAGGTCGACACCCGCCAGGAACGTGGCCGTACCTGGCACCGGGTGCAGCTGATCGACAACCTGCCGGCGGTACACATCAACGAGTTCATCATCGATGAGCAGGGCTTTGTCGGCTGGATCAAGGGCATCCGCGACAGCGAACTGCTGCTGCTCGACCTGCACCAGGAGCCACTGTTGCACCAGGAAGCCTGGGGCCTCAAGCCACGGGACATCCACCAGAGCCTGGCGCTGTTCGCCCTGCTCGACCCGGATATCCACCTGGTCAACCTGACCGGCGCCGCCGGTTCCGGCAAGACCATCCTGGCGCTGGCCGCGGCCATCGAGCAGACCATGGTCAGCAAGCGCTACCGGCGCATCATCGCCACCCGCAGCGTGCAGGGGCTGGACCAGGAGATCGGCTTCCTGCCGGGCACCGAGGCGGAGAAGATGGAGCCCTGGCTGGGCGCCATTACCGACAACCTCGAAGCGCTGCACATGGACGACGAGAGCACCCACGGCAGCGTCGAGTACATCCTCGAGCGGGTGCCGTTGCAGTTCAAGTCGCTGAACTACATCCGCGGTCGCAGCTTCCAGCAGAGCCTGATCCTCATCGACGAGTGCCAGAACCTCACGCCGCACCAGATCAAGACCATCATCACCCGCGCGGGGAACGGGTCCAAGGTGGTCTGCCTGGGCAACCTGGCGCAGATCGACACGCCGTACCTGTCGGCCACCAGCTCCGGGCTGACCTACCTGACCGAACGCTTCAAGGACTTCCCCCACGGCGTTCACATCACCCTGCAGGGCGTGCCGCGCTCGGTGCTGGCCGAGTACGCCGAGTCGCACCTGTAAACGTCAGCGCACAGCCTGTTCGTCGGTATTGCCGGCGAACAGGCCGGTGCGTCGATACACCCTCTGCGCAAACCTGACCTACGGGTTTACACTCTGCATTCCCTTCCCAGGAGCAGAGCAGTGCTGACTCATCTTGATTCCCAGGGGCGCGCCAACATGGTCGACGTCACTGAAAAGGCCGTGACCGCGCGCGAGGCGATTGCCGAGGCACGGGTGCGCATGTTGCCGGACACCCTGCGCATGATCGTCGATGGCCAACACCCCAAGGGCGACGTGTTCGCCGTGGCGCGCATCGCCGGCATCCAGGCGGCGAAGAAGACCAGCGACCTGATCCCGCTGTGCCATCCGCTGATGCTCACCGGCGTCAAGGTCGAGCTGGCCGCCGAAGGCGAGGACGTGGTGCATATCGTCGCCCGCTGCAAGCTGGCCGGGCAGACCGGCGTCGAGATGGAAGCCCTGACCGCCGCCAGCGTCGCCGCGCTGACGATCTACGACATGTGCAAGGCGGTGGACAAGGGCATGGTCATCGAGCAGGTGCGCCTGTTGGAGAAGACCGGCGGCAAGAGCGGCCACTACAAGGTGGAGGGGTGATGAAGGTCAAGGTCATGTATTTCGCCCGCTACCGTGAGTTGCTGGGCGTCGACGCCGAGCGCCTGGAAGGCGACTTCAAGGTGCTGGACGATGTGCGCCAGACCCTGGTGGGCAAGGGCGGGCACTACGCGGTGCTGGCCGAGCAGAACCTGATGTGCGCCCGCAACGAAGAGCTGTGCCGGCTCGATGAGCCATTGGACGAGGGTGACGAAATCGCGTTCTTCCCACCCGTGACCGGAGGTTGACCGTGGCCGTACGTGTTCAGCAGGCGGCCTTCGACCCGGGCACCGAGGTCAACGCCATGCACGCCGCCAATGTCGGCGTGGGCGCGGTGGTCGGTTTTGTCGGCTACGTGCGCGACTTCAACGATGGCCTGGACGTGGCCGGGATGTTCCTCGAGCACTACCCGGGGATGACCGAGAAGGCCCTGGCCAAGATCGTGGTCGAGGCCGAGCAGCGCTGGCCGTTGCTCAAGGTCGAGGTGCTGCACCGCATCGGCGCCCTGGAGCCGGGCGAGCCGATCGTCTTCGTCGGTGTGGCCAGCGCGCACCGGCAGGCAGCGTTCGATGCCTGCAACTTCATCATGGATTACCTGAAGACCCGGGCGCCGTTCTGGAAGAAGGAGAACACCCAGGAAGGGCCGCGCTGGGTGGAAGGGAAGCAGAGCGACCAGGATGCGGCGGGGCGCTGGTAAATCCAGGCTCAGATCGCTTTTGTGGGAGCGACACAAGGCCGCTCCTACAGGGAGGTGCGCGGCCTTGAAGATCAGTGATGCTTGCGTGGCACCGGCTTCAACAGCTCGTCCGGCGGCATCTCGCACTTGATCTTGCGCCCCAGCAGCTCCTCGATCGCCGGCAGCTGGTACGAATCGTCCTCACCGGCAAAGCTGATCGATACCCCGCTGCTGCCCGCACGACCGGTACGACCGATACGGTGCACGTAGTCATCCGGATCTTCCGGCAGGGTGAAGTTGATCACGTGGCTGATGCCGTCGATATGGATGCCGCGGCCGGCCACGTCGGTGGCCACCAGCACGCTGATGCGCCCTTCACGGAAGTTCTCCAGGGTGCGGATGCGCTTGTGCTGCGGCACGTCGCCCGACAGCTGGGCGGCGTTGATGCCGTCGCGCACCAGTTTTTCCTCGATGCGCCGCACCTCGTCCTTGCGGTTGGCGAACACCATCACCCGTTCCCACTTGTTCTGCGTGACCAGGTTGTACAGCAGCTTGTACTTGTCGCTGCCAGCCACGGCATAGACGTGCTGCTCGACGGTCTCGCTGGCCACGTTCTCCGGCTCGATCTCGACGATGGCCGGGTTGGTGGTCCACTGCTTGGCCAGGTTCATCACGTCGTCGGTGAAGGTGGCGGAGAACAGCAGGGTCTGGCGTTCGCTCTTGGGCGGGGTCTGGCGGATGATCTGGCGGACCTGGGGGATGAAGCCCATGTCGAGCATGCGGTCGGCCTCGTCCAGTACCAGCACCTCGACCATGTCCAGGTGCACCTCGCCGCGCTGGTTGAAGTCCAGCAGGCGGCCGGGGGTGGCCACCAGGATGTCGCAGTGGCGGGCTTCCAGCGATTTCAGCTGCTTGTCGAAGTCCATGCCGCCGACGAAGCTCATCACGTTCAGGCCGCTGTACTTGGTCAGGGCCTGGGCATCCTTGGCGATCTGCACCACCAGCTCGCGGGTCGGGGCGATGATCAGCGCCCGCGGCTCGCCCATGTAGCGCTCCTTGGGCGGCGGCACCTGCTGCAGCTGCGAGATGATCGAGATCAGGAACGCGGCAGTCTTGCCGGTGCCGGTCTGGGCCCGGCCGATGGCGTCCTGGCCACGCAGGGTGTGGCCCAGGACCTGGGCCTGGATCGGCGTGCAGTAGGGGAAGCCAAGGTCGTGGATGGCGTGCATCAGCTCGTTGGAGAGCTTGAAGTCGTGGAAGCGGGTCTTGCCTTCCTGCGGCTCGACCACGAAGTCCTCGGGTTTCCACAGGCTGGCCTGGGGCTTGGGCTTGCGTTCGCGGCGCGGCTTGTCCCGGGCGGGCTGTTCGGCGCGCGGCTGGTGGGCGGGTTGGGGTTCGGCCTGTGGTTTTGCCGCGGCCCTGGGCTTGGCGTGCTGGCGCGCTGGCGCCTTTTCGACAGGCGGTTGTGCGGTCGGCGCGGCCGGGGTCACGGCGACGGGCTCGGCGGCCTGCGGCGCGGCGTCTCCCTTGGCGAATATTTTCTTGAGTGCCTTGAGCACGGTCGTCTCGTCAACTGGTTAAGGAATGTACGCCGGGCAGTGTAATGCAAGAATCGGGCGCGGCGTAGTGCAATGCATGGCGGGCTACAGGGCTACTGCAGCTGACGGCTCAGCCATTCGTGAATGTCGTTGAGCTCCTCGACCACCACTTCGTGCTCCATCGGGTACTCGTACCAGCGAGCGGCGACGCCCCAGGTATCGAGGTACTCGAAGGCGGTACGGCCCATCGAGGGGATCACCACCGGGTCGTGCACCCCGTGCAGGCACAGCGCCGGGGTGCGCTGCTGGCAAGCGCTCAACTGCTGGGCGTCGGTGAAGGTCGGTGCGTAGGTGGACAGGGCGATCACTCCGCCCAGGGCTTCCTGCCACTTTATATAGGCGGTGTGCAGTACCACCGCGCCGCCCTGTGAGAAACCGGCGAGGAAGATGCGCGACAGGTTGATGCCCTTGGCCTGTTCCGCCTTGATCAGGGCAATGACCTGATCGGCCGATTCTGCCAACTGCGTTTCGTCGATGGCCCGCGCCGGGGTCATGGCCTTGATGTCGTACCAGCTGGGCATCTCGTAGCCACCGTTGATGGTCACCGGGCGGGTGGGGGCCTGGGGCATGATGAAGCGGGTGCTCAGCAGGCGTTCCTGGAGAAATTCCGCCACAGGTAGGAAGTCGTAACGGTCGGCCCCCAGGCCGTGCAACCAGATCACACAGGCGTCGGCGGTTTTCTGAGGTTCGAGGATCAGCGGGTTGGTCATGACTGCTCCAAAAGAGTGCTTGCGAACTTATGTAGTGCGTAAAAAGAAGGCATTGGAGGTTAATGCCAGAAAAAGATGTCGCAACTCTACAACTTTTACTACTTGACTACCGCTTAATCGCTTAAGCCTTCGACTGTGGTACGCCCTTTGCTATGTCCTTGCCATGCGAAGAGGTGGACCGATCGCGGTAACACCCCTCGTGTGGATCGAAGGCTGTCACAGAACAGCCCATTGCGCCAATTGACCCAAAAACAAGCCAACAAGGGTCGGATGCGCCTCATAAGGGTGCGGTGCAATTCCGGCTCATACAACAAGAGCGATTTGGAGGTTGTTGATGAAGATGTTGAAAACCACCCTGGCAGTCCTGACCGCCGCCGCCGCGCTGGGCGCCACCAGCTTCGCCCAGGCCGGCGCCACCCTCGACGCGGTGAAGAAGAAGGGCTTCGTCCAGTGTGGCGTGAGCGATGGTCTTCCAGGCTTCTCCGTACCGGACGCGCAAGGCAAGATCGTCGGCATCGACGCCGATGTGTGCCGCGCCGTGGCCGCCGCGGTCTTTGGTGACGCGACCAAGGTCAAGTTCAGCCAGCTCAACGCCAAGGAGCGCTTCACCGCGCTGCAGTCCGGTGAAGTCGACGTGCTGTCGCGCAACACCACCTGGACCAGCTCGCGCGATGCCGGCATGGGCCTGGTGTTCGCCGGCGTCACCTACTACGACGGCGTCGGCTTCCTTGCCAACAAGAAGCTCGGTGTCTCCAGCGCCAAGGAGCTCGACGGCGCGACCATCTGCATCCAGGCCGGTACCACCACCGAGCTGAACGTTTCCGACTACTTCCGCGCCAATGGCCTGAAGTACACCCCGATCACCTTCGACACCTCCGACGAAAGCGCCAAGTCGCTGGAGTCCGGCCGTTGCGACGTGCTGACCTCGGACAAGTCGCAGCTGTTCGCCCAGCGCTCCAAGCTGGCCGCGCCGACCGAGTACGTGGTGCTGCCGGAAACCATCTCCAAGGAGCCGCTCGGCCCGGTGGTACGCAAGGGCGACGAGGAATGGTTCAGCATCGTCAAGTGGACCCTGTTCGCCATGCTCAATGCCGAAGAGGCCGGCGTCACCTCGAAGAACGTCGAGGCCGAGGCCAAGTCCACCAAGAACCCTGACGTCGCCCGCCTGCTGGGCGCCGATGGCGAGTATGGCAAGGACCTCAAGCTGCCCAAGGACTGGGTAGTGCAGATCGTCAAGCAAGTCGGCAACTATGGCGAAGTGTTCGAGAAGAACCTGGGCCAGAGCACCGACCTGAAGATCGACCGTGGCATGAACGCCCTGTGGAACAACGGCGGCATCCAGTACGCGCCACCGGTGCGCTGATGGTTGCACCCCGCGGCGGCATCCTGCCGCCGCGGGTCGTTCGAATCCCTTCTTTTCGGGGCACTTCATGCAAAATCAAATCGGCGCACGGAAAGGGTTTTCCCTTAGTGATCCACGTGTGCGCGCGTGGCTGTTCCAGATCCTCACGGTGGTCTTCGTGGTGGGCCTGGGCTGGTACCTGTTCCACAATACGCAGACCAACCTGCAGCACCGGGGCATCACCTCGGGCTTCGATTTCCTCGAGCGCAGCGCCGGCTTCGGCATCGCCCAGCACCTGATCCCCTACGTGGAATCGGACAGCTACGCCCGTGTGTTCGTCATCGGCCTGCTCAACACCCTGCTGGTGACCTTCATCGGCATCATCCTGGCGACACTGCTGGGCTTCATCATCGGCGTGGCGCGGCTGTCGCCGAACTGGATGATCAACAAGCTGGCGACGGTGTACGTGGAGACCTTCCGCAATATTCCACCGCTGCTGCAGATCCTGTTCTGGTACTTCGCCGTGTTCCTGACCCTGCCGGGGCCACGGGGCAGCATCAACATCGACGACACCTTCTTCATCAGCAACCGCGGCCTGAACATGCCCGGCGCCTCGATGGCCGAGGGTTTCTGGCCGTTCGTCATCGCGCTGGCGCTGGCGATCGTCGCCATCGTGGTGATGGTGCGCTTTGCCAACAAGCGTTTCGATGAAACTGGCGAGCCGTTCCACAAGTTCTGGGTCGGCCTGCTGCTGTTCATCGGCATCCCCGGCGTGTGCGCGCTGCTGTTCGGCAGCCCGGTGCACTGGGAAATGCCGCAACTCAAGGGCTTCAACTTCGTCGGTGGCTGGGTGCTGATCCCCGAACTGCTGGCGCTGACCTTGGCGCTGACTATCTACACCGCGGCGTTCATCGCCGAGATCGTGCGTTCCGGCATCCGTTCGGTCAGCCATGGCCAGACCGAGGCGGCCCGCTCGCTGGGCCTGCGCGAAGGCCCGACGCTGCGCAAGGTGATCATTCCCCAGGCGTTGCGGGTGATCATTCCGCCGCTGACCAGCCAGTACCTGAACCTGGCGAAGAACTCGTCGCTGGCCGCCGGTATCGGCTACCCGGAGATGGTCTCGCTGTTCGCCGGTACCGTGCTCAACCAGACCGGCCAGGCCATCGAGGTGATCGCCATCACCATGAGCGTCTATCTCGCCATCAGCATCAGCATTTCGCTGTTGATGAACTGGTACAACAAGCGCATTGCGCTGATCGAACGGTGAGGGTGCATCCGTGACAGCCCATGTTTTCAAACCCGACATGCCGCCACCGGTGAAGACCGTTGGCGTGCTCGCCTGGATGCGGTCCAACCTGTTCTCCAGCTGGCTCAACACCCTGCTGACATTGTTCGCCCTGTACCTGGTCTGGCTGATCGTGCCACCGCTGGTGCAGTGGGCGTTCATCGACGCCAACTGGGTCGGCACCACCCGCGCCGACTGCACCAAGGAGGGCGCCTGCTGGGTGTTCATCCAGCAGCGCTTCGGCCAGTTCATGTACGGCTACTACCCGGCGGAACTGCGCTGGCGCGTCGACCTGACCGTGTGGCTCGCCGTGCTCGGTGCCGCGCCCTTGTTCATCAAGCGCTTCCCGCGCAAGGCGGTCTACGGCCTGGGCTTCCTCGTGCTGTACCCGATCCTCGCCTACATCCTGTTGCACGGCGGCGCGCTGGGCCTGGACACGGTGCCCACCAGCCAATGGGGCGGGCTGATGCTGACCCTGGTGATCGCCACGGTCGGTATCGTCGGCGCCTTGCCGCTGGGCATCCTGCTGGCGCTGGGGCGTCGCTCGAACATGCCGGCGGTGAAGGTGGTCTGCGTGACCTTCATCGAGTTCTGGCGCGGCGTGCCGCTGATCACCGTGCTGTTCATGTCGTCGGTGATGCTGCCGCTGTTCCTGCCCGAGGGCATGAGCTTCGACAAGCTGCTGCGGGCGATGATCGGCGTGATCCTGTTCCAGTCGGCGTACATCGCCGAGGTGGTGCGTGGCGGCCTGCAGGCCATCCCCAAGGGCCAGTACGAAGCCGCCGCGGCCATGGGCCTGGGCTACTGGCGGGCGATGGGCCTGGTGATCCTGCCCCAGGCGCTCAAGCTGGTGATCCCCGGCATCGTCAACACCTTCATCGCCCTGTTCAAGGACACCAGCCTTGTGATCATCATCGGCCTGTTCGACCTGCTCAACAGCGTCAAGCAGGCGGCGGCTGACCCGGCCTGGCTGGGCATGGCCACCGAGGGCTACGTGTTCGCCGCCCTGGTGTTCTGGATTTTCTGTTTCGGTATGTCCCGCTACTCCATGCACCTGGAGCGCAAGCTGGACACTGGCCACAAGCGTTAGGAGTTTCGAAATGAGTGAAGCGATCAAGCAGCCTGCCGGCCCCGAAGGCATCATCCAGATGCAAGGCGTTAACAAGTGGTACGGCCAGTTCCATGTGCTCAAGGACATCAACCTGAACGTGCGCCAGGGCGAGCGCATCGTGCTGTGCGGGCCGTCCGGCTCGGGCAAGTCGACCACCATCCGCTGCCTCAACCGCCTGGAGGAGCACCAGCAGGGGCGTATCGTCGTTGATGGCGTGGAGCTGACCAACGACCTCAAGCAGATCGAGGCGATCCGCCGCGAGGTGGGCATGGTGTTCCAGCACTTCAACCTGTTCCCGCACCTGACCATCCTGGAGAACTGCACCCTGGCGCCAATGTGGGTGCGCAAGATGCCGCGGCGCAAGGCCGAGGAAATCGCCATGCACTTCCTCGAGCGCGTGCGCATTCCGGAGCAGGCGCACAAGTACCCGGGGCAGTTGTCCGGTGGTCAGCAGCAGCGGGTGGCGATTGCCCGGGCGCTGTGCATGAAGCCGAAGATCATGCTGTTCGACGAGCCGACCTCGGCGCTGGACCCGGAGATGGTCAAGGAGGTGCTCGACACCATGGTCAGCCTGGCCGAAGACGGCATGACCATGCTCTGCGTGACCCACGAAATGGGCTTTGCCCGCACCGTGGCGAACCGGGTGATCTTCATGGACAAGGGGGAGATCGTCGAGCAGGCCGCGCCGGATGACTTCTTCGACCGGCCGCGCAGTGATCGGACCAAGCTGTTCCTGAGCCAGATCCTGCATTGATGCAATCGGGGCCGCCCCACCGGGGCGGCTGACGCGGTCCCTGTAGGAGCGGCCTTGCGTCGCGATGGGCCGCGTAGCGGCCCCGGGGACATGTGCTGCGAAGCTGAAAACCTCGGCCCGCTTAGGCGCCCCATCGCGACGCAAGGCCGCTCCTACAGGGATCGCGCAAGTGTTGGTTTACTTCTCTTCCTTCGTGGCCACCGGCGCCGGCGGCGGCCGCAGCCCCACCTCGGCCACCAGCTTGAGCTGCTGCCCATTGCGCACCACCTCGATGGTGATCTTCTCGTTGGGCTTGATCCTTGCCACCTGGTTCATCGACTTGCGCCCGTCACCGGCCGGTTCGCCGTTGATGCTCAAGATCACATCACCCAGTTGCAGCCCCGCGCGCGCCGCCGGGCCATCGCGGAAGATACCTGCCACTACAATGCCCGGGCGGCCCTGCATGCCGAACGACTCAGCCAGCTCCTGGCTCAGCGGCTGCACTTCGATGCCCAGCCAGCCACGGATCACCTGGCCGTGCTCGACGATCGACTTCATCACCTCCAGTGCCAGCTTGACCGGAATGGCGAAGCCTATGCCCTGGGATCCGCCGGACTTGGAGAAGATCGCCGTGTTGATGCCCACCAGGTTGCCGTTGGCATCCACCAGCGCGCCGCCGGAGTTGCCCGGGTTGATCGCAGCGTCAGTCTGGATGAAGTCTTCGTAGTTGTTCAGGCCCAGCTGGTTGCGGCCGGTGGCGCTGATGATGCCCATGGTCACGGTCTGGCCGACGCCGAACGGGTTGCCGATGGCCAGGGTCACGTCACCGATGTGGATATTGTCGGAGCGGCCGATGGTGATCGCCGGCAGGCTGTTGAGGTCGATCTTGAGCACCGCCAGGTCGGTTTCCGGGTCGCTGCCAATCACCCGGGCGAGGGTCTCGCGGCCGTCCTTGAGGGCCACGACGATCTGGTCGGCGCCGCTGGTGACGTGGTTGTTGGTCAGCAGGTAGCCTTCCGGGCTCATGATCACCGCCGAGCCCAGGCTCGACTCCCAGCGCCGCTGCTTGGGCAGGTTGTCGCCGAAGAACCGGCGGAATTGCGGGTCTTCGAACAGCGGGTGGGCGCTCTTGTTCACCACCTTGGTGGTGTACAGGTTGACCACCGCCGGCGCGGCCAGGGTCACGGCATCGGCGTAGGACACCGGGCCCTGCATGATTTTCGTGGTTTGCGGGGCCTGCTGCAGGTTGACGTCCTGGCTGGGCAGGCCGACCCATTGCGGGAAGCGCTGGATGATCAGGATGGCGATCAGCACACCGGTGAGCAGGGGCCAGCCGAAGTAACGCAGAGCCTTGAACATGAATGAATCCTGGGAGTAGGGCGGGGGCCTTTCAGTTCGGCCCGGGGCGAGCGCGCGCGATCATACACGTGAACACAACGATCAGCGATGGCCGGAATCCCCTGGCGACTGTCGCCGGTTCCCCCGAAACCGGCGACGGCCCATAATGGCGGCCATTATAGGGCCTCGCGCCCTGTCGCAACGCCGAATTCGAGGAGATTTTTCATGGCCGTCGCCCTCAATACACTGGTCGAGGAAGCCGAGCGCTACCTGGGCAGCGCGAAGATCCAGGACTACTGCCCCAATGGCCTGCAGGTCGAGGGGCGCCCCCAGGTCAGCCGTATCGTCAGCGGCGTCACCGCCAGCCAGGCGCTGCTGGACGCGGCGGTCGAGGCCGAGGCAGACCTGGTGCTGGTGCACCATGGCTACTTCTGGAAGGGCGAGAACCCGTGCATCACCGGGATCAAGCAGCGGCGCCTGAAGACCCTGCTCAAGCACGATATCAGCCTGCTGGCCTTCCACCTGCCGCTGGACGTGCACCCGGAAGTGGGCAACAACGTGCAGCTGGCGCGCCAGCTCGACATTACCGTCGAAGGCCCTCTGGACCCGAACAATCCCAAGGTGGTCGGCCTGGTCGGGTCGCTGGCGGAACCGGTGTCGGCGAGGGACTTCGCCCGTCGGGTACGCGAGGCGCTGGGGCGTGAGCCGTTGGTCGTCGAGGGCGAGCAGATGATCCGCCGGGTCGGCTGGTGCACCGGCGGCGGGCAAGGCTACATCGACACCGCCATCGCCGCCGGGGTCGACTTGTTCATCAGTGGCGAGGCGTCCGAGCAGACGTTCCACAGTGCCCGCGAGAACGGCGTGAGCTTCATCGCCGCCGGGCATCACGCTACCGAGCGCTATGGCGTGCAGGCGTTGGGGGATTACCTGGCGCGACGGTTCGCGGTCGAGCACCTGTTCATCGATTGCCCGAATCCGATCTGACGGCCAGCAGCAAGAATGCGGTTTCCTGTGGGAGCGGCCTCGTGTCGCGAAAGGGCCGCAAAGCGGCCCCAAGATTTATGCGCCAACGCAAAAATTCTGGGTCTGCTACGCAGCCCTTTCGCGACACTAGGCCGCTCCTACAGGGACCTCGCATGGCCCAAACCCCCAGTCATATCGTTAGATTGTTTCGATCTAGGCAGCCTCCTAAATAGAATCAGGTGCTGTGATAAAGTGGCTCGCTCGAACACGGCCCGCAGGCCGTCCATAAGATCGTTTTTCGTGAGTAGCCATGGTCGACAATCTGACGCACTTGAAACAGCTGGAGGCGGAGAGCATCCACATCATCCGCGAGGTGGCCGCCGAGTTCGACAACCCGGTGATGCTGTACTCGATCGGCAAGGATTCCGCGGTCATGCTGCACCTGGCGCGCAAGGCGTTCTTCCCGGGCAAGCTGCCGTTCCCGGTGATGCACGTCGACACCCAGTGGAAGTTCCAGGAGATGTACCGCTTCCGCGACAAGATGGTCGAAGAGATGGGCCTGGAGCTGATCACCCACGTCAACCCCGAGGGTGTGGCGCAGGGCATCAACCCGTTCACCCATGGCAGCTCCAAGCACACCGATATCATGAAGACCCAGGGCCTGAAGCAGGCGCTGGACAAGCATGGTTTCGACGCCGCCTTCGGTGGCGCGCGCCGCGACGAAGAGAAGTCGCGGGCCAAGGAGCGCGTCTACTCGTTCCGTGACAGCAAGCACCGCTGGGACCCGAAGAACCAGCGCCCGGAGCTGTGGAACATCTACAACGGCAAGGTCAACAAGGGCGAGTCGATCCGCGTGTTCCCGCTGTCGAACTGGACCGAGCTGGACATCTGGCAGTACATCTACCTCGAAGGCATTCCGATCGTGCCGCTGTACTTCGCCGCCGAGCGTGAAGTGATCGAGAAGAACGGCACCCTGATCATGATCGACGACGAGCGCATCCTCGAGCACCTGAGCGACGAGGAAAAAGCCCGCATCGTCAAGAAGAAGGTCCGTTTCCGCACCCTTGGCTGCTATCCGTTGACGGGGGCAGTCGAGTCCGAAGCCGAAACGCTGACCGACATCATTCAGGAAATGCTTCTGACGCGTACTTCCGAGCGTCAGGGCCGGGTCATCGACCACGATGGCGCAGGCTCCATGGAAGACAAGAAACGTCAGGGCTACTTCTAATTTTCAGGGTTACTCCATGTCGCACCAATCCGATTTGATCAGCGAAGACATCCTCGCTTATCTGGCTCAGCACGAGCGCAAAGAACTGCTGCGTTTCCTCACCTGCGGCAACGTGGACGATGGCAAGAGCACCCTGATCGGGCGCCTGCTGCACGACTCGAAGATGATCTACGAGGACCACCTCGAGGCCATCACCCGCGACTCGAAAAAATCCGGCACCACCGGTGAGGAAGTCGACCTGGCGCTGCTGGTGGACGGCCTGCAGGCCGAGCGCGAGCAGGGCATCACCATCGATGTCGCCTACCGCTACTTCTCCACCGCCAAGCGCAAGTTCATCATTGCCGACACCCCGGGCCACGAGCAGTACACCCGCAACATGGCCACTGGCGCGTCCACCTGCGACCTGGCGATTATCCTGGTCGATGCCCGCTACGGCGTGCAGACCCAGACCCGCCGACACAGCTACATCGCCTCGTTGCTGGGCATCAAGCACATCGTCGTCGCGGTCAACAAGATGGACCTCAAGGGCTTCGACGAGCAGGTCTTCGAGTCGATCAAGGCCGACTACCTGAAGTTCGCCGAGGGCATCAACCTCAAGCCGAGCAGCCTGCACTTCGTGCCGATGTCGGCGCTCAAGGGCGACAACGTGGTCAACCGCAGCGAGCGCTCGCCATGGTACACGGGCCCGGCGCTGATGGAGATCCTCGAGACCGTCGAGATCGCCGCCGACCGCAACGTCACCGACCTGCGTTTCCCGGTGCAGTACGTCAACCGTCCGAACCTGAACTTCCGTGGCTTCGCCGGTACCATCGCCGGTGGCGTGGTGCACAAGGGTGACGAGATCGTCGTGCTGCCGTCGGGCAAGAGCAGCCGGGTCAAGTCCATCGTCACCTATGAAGGCGAGTTGGAGAACGCCGGCCCCGGCCAGGCCGTGACCCTGACCATGGAAGACGAGATCGACATCTCCCGTGGCGACCTGCTGGTGCATGCCGACAACGTACCGCCGGTCACCGACCAGTTCGATGCCATGCTGGTGTGGATGGCCGAGGAGCCAATGCTCCCGGGCAAGAAGTACGACATCAAGCGCGCCACCAGCTACGTGCCGGGCTCGATTGCCAGCATCACCCACAAGGTCGATGTGAACACTTTGGAGCAGGGCGCCGCCAGCGCGCTGCAGCTCAACGAGATCGGCCGGGTCAAGGTCGCGCTGGACAGCGCCATCGCCCTGGACGGCTACGAGAGCAACCGCACCACCGGCGCGTTCATCGTCATCGATCGCCTGACCAACGGCACGGTCGGTGCCGGCATGATCATCGCCCCGCCGGTACTGCCGCACGGCAGCACCGGCCAGCACGGCAAGCTGGCCCATGTGTCCACCGAGGAGCGCGCCCTGCGCTTCGGCCAGCAGCCGGCCACCGTGCTGTTCAGCGGCCTGTCCGGCGCCGGCAAGAGCACCCTGGCCTATGCCGTGGAGCGCAAGCTGTTCGACATGGGCCGCGCGGTCTATGTGCTCGATGGCCAGAACCTGCGCCACGACCTGAACAAGGGCCTGCCGCAGGACCGCGCCGGCCGCACCGAGAACTGGCGTCGCGCCGCCCATGTGGCGCGCCAGTTCAACGAAGCCGGCCTGCTGACCCTGGCAGCGTTCGTTGCCCCGGATGCCGAAGGCCGCGAGCAGGCCAGGGCGCTGATCGGCAAGGAGCGTCTGGTCACCGTCTATGTGCAGGCGTCGCCGCTGGCGTGCCGTGAGCGTGATCCGCAAGGGCTGTACGCGGCCGGTGGCGACAATATTCCGGGCGAGAGCTTCCCGTTCGACGTGCCGCTGGATGCGGACCTGGTGATCGACACCCAGTCGGTCAGTGTCGATGAAGGTGTGAAACTGGTGCTGGATGTGCTGCGTCAGCGTGGTGCGATCTGATCTTCACCCTGCATGAAAAACCCCGCTTCGGCGGGGTTTTTTGTTTGCTTCGGGAGAGCTGGGGCGCAAAGCGCCCCCGGCATTGCTAGATATGTTT
The DNA here is from genome assembly GCF_054060555.1 of Pseudomonas sp. TE6283. NCBI lineage: Bacteria > Pseudomonadati > Pseudomonadota > Gammaproteobacteria > Pseudomonadales > Pseudomonadaceae > Pseudomonas > Pseudomonas sp. TE6283. Next base: position 70,754 of record NZ_JBSSDH010000008.1, on the reverse strand, counting down.
CTCGGTAACGGGAATCACCCGCCGCTCCTTCACCGCCTTGTACGAAAAGCTCGAATAGATCTCCTTCACCCCCGGCAACCGTTGCAGCACTTCCCGGGTGAATTCGCCAAACGACTCCAGGTCCCGCGCCAGGATCTCCAGCAAAAAGTCATAGCGCCCGGAGATGTTGTGGCAGGCGACGATCTCGGGAATCTCCATCAGCCGCTGCTCGAACGCCAGGGCCATCTCCTTGGTGTGCGAGTCCATCATGATGCTGACGAACGCGGTCACTCCGAAGCCCAGTGACTTGGGCGAGAGAATGGCCTGGTAGCCGGTGATGTAGCCGTTGTCCTCCAGCAGTTTGACCCGCCGCCAGCAGGGCGAAGTGGTCAAGGCGACCAGGTCGGCGAGATCGGAAACGGTCAGGCGGGCGTTGTCCTGCAGGGCGGCGAGCAGGGCGCGGTCGGTACGGTCGAGAGCTGAAGGCATATCTTGCCCTCCTGATTCTATTTTTGTTGTTTTTCTTTCAAAACTTGCGCAATTGCGTGGGCAAGTTTGGAAAAAGCGCGGCAGCTTGGTGGCATAAGCTTATAACAAACCACAAGAGGCTGTTGCCATGCGCGACTCCAACAAAAACACCGGTTTCTCCACGCGTGCCATCCACCATGGCTATGACCCGCTGTCCCACGGCGGTGCCCTGGTGCCGCCGGTGTACCAGACCGCCACCTATGCCTTCCCCACCGTCGAGTACGGCGCCGCCTGCTTCGCGGGTGAGGAACCGGGGCATTTCTATAGCCGAATTTCCAATCCGACCCTGGCCCTGCTGGAGCAGCGCATGGCGTCCCTGGAGGGGGGCGAGGCCGGGCTGGCGCTGGCCTCCGGCATGGGCGCCATCACCGCCACGCTATGGACGCTGCTGCGTCCGGGTGACGAGCTGATCGTTGGCAGTACCCTGTACGGCTGCACCTTCGCCTACCTGCACCACGGTATCGGCGAGTTCGGCGTGAAGATCCGCCATGTCGACCTCAACGACATCCCGGCACTGCGGGCCGCGATCACCCCGAAGACGCGGATGATCTATTTCGAGACCCCGGCCAACCCCAACATGCAGCTGGTGGACATTGCCGCGGTGGTCGATGCCGCCCGTGGCCACGACCTGAGCATCGTGGTCGACAACACCTACTGCACACCTTACCTGCAACGCCCGCTGGAACTGGGTGTGGACCTGGTGGTGCATTCGGCCACCAAGTACCTGTCCGGGCATGGCGACATCACCGCCGGGCTGGTGGTCGGGCGCAAGGCACTGGTCGACCGTATCCGCCTGGAAGGGCTCAAGGACATGACCGGCGCGGTGCTGTCGCCCCATGACGCGGCGCTGCTGATGCGCGGCCTCAAGACCCTGGCCCTGCGCATGGACCGTCACTGCGCCAATGCCCGGCAGGTGGCCGAGTTCCTCGCCGAACAATCACAGGTCGAGCTGCTGCACTACCCGGGCCTGCCATCCTTCCCGCAGTACGCGCTGGCCCAGCGGCAAATGCGCCTGCCGGGCGGCATGATCGCCTTCGAGCTCAAGGGCGGGATCGAGGCCGGTCGTCGCTTCATGAACGCCCTGCAGCTGTTCAGCCGCGCGGTGAGCCTGGGCGATGCCGAGTCGCTGGCCCAGCACCCGGCGAGCATGACGCACTCCAGCTATACCCAGCAGGAGCGTGCGGAGCATGGCATCTCGGAAGGGCTGGTGCGCTTGTCGGTGGGGCTGGAAGACATCGACGACCTGCTCGCCGACATTGCCCAGGCCTTGAAGGCCTGCGCCTGAACCGCCACGGACGAGGCCTGCGCGATGGTAGCAATGATGAACCCGAACGAGCCGTTGACGGCCCTGGAAACCGCGCTGGACAGTGACCCCGGGGAAACCGCCGAGTGGTGCGAGGCGCTGTCCTCGACCCTGGCCCACTGCGGGCCGGCACGGGCGCGCTACCTGCTGCAGCGCCTGCAGGCCCATGCCCTGGAACTGGGCCTGGAGCGTGAGGCCCAGGCCTTCTCGGCCTACCGCAACACCTTGCCGGTGGAGCAGCAGGGCAGCTATCCGGGCGATCTGGAACTGGACGAGCGAATCACCGGCATCCTGCGCTGGAACGCCCTGGCCATGGTGGTACGGGCCAACCATGCCTACGGCGAGCTGGGCGGGCATATCGCCAGCTATGCCTCGGCGGCGGAAATCTTCGAGGTCGGTTTCCAGCACTTTTTCCGGGGCGAGGGCGGCGGCGCGCAGCGCAGTGGCGACCTGGTGTTCTTCCAGCCGCACTCGGCGCCGGGTATCTATGCCCGCGCCTTCCTTGAAGGGCGCCTGAGCGAGGCGCAACTGGCCAACTACCGCCAGGAGGTTGCGGGAAACGGCTTGTGCTCCTATCCGCATCCCTGGCTGATGCCTGACTTCTGGCAGTTCCCTACCGGCTCCATGGGCATCGGCCCGCTCAATGCCATCTACCAGGCGCGGTTCATGCGCTACCTGCAGCACCGCGGCCTGCTCGATACTTCGGCGCGGCATGTGTGGGGCGTGTTCGGCGATGGCGAGATGGACGAGCCGGAATCGATCGCCGGCCTGACCCTGGCTGCTCGTGAAGGCCTGGACAACCTGACCTTCATCGTCAACTGCAATCTGCAGCGCCTGGACGGCCCGGTGCGTGGCAACGGCCAGATCATCCAGGAGCTCGAAGCGCTGTTCAGCGGCGCCGGCTGGAACGTGATCAAGGTGCTCTGGGGCTCGGAGTGGGACGCGCTGTTCGCCCGGGATCATGAGCATGCGCTGCTGCGCCAGCTGGCGGCGACACCCGACGGGCAATTCCAGACCCTCGGCGCCAAGGACGGCAGCTACAACCTCGAGCACTTCTTCAAGCAGAACCCGGCCCTGCAGCGCCTGGTGGCGCACATGAGCGCCGACGAGATCAACGCCCTCAAGCGCGGTGGCCACGATTTTCGCAAGCTGCATGCCGCCTATGCCGCGGCCAAGGCCTGCAAGGGCCGGCCGACGGTGATCCTGGCCAAGACCAAGAAAGGCTACGGCATGAGCAGTGCCGGTGAGTCGCGGATGACCGCGCACCAGGCCAAGAAGCTCGATGTGCAGGCACTGCTGGCCTTCCGCGACCGCTTCCACCTGCCGCTGTCGGACGAGGAAGTGGAGCAGTTGCGCTTCTACCGTCCGGCCGCCGACAGCCCGGAGATGATCTACCTGCGCCAGCGCCGCGAGGCCCTGGGCGGGCCGCTGCCGGTGCGGCGCAGCGACTGCGCCGGCCTGCCCGTGCCGGACCTGGACAGCTTCGCCGGCTTTGCCCTGCGCGCCGAGGGCAAGGAGATGTCCACCACCATGGCTGCCGTGCGCCTGCTTGGCAACTGGCTCAAGGTGCCGGGGCTGGGGCCGCGGGTGGTGCCGATCGTTGCCGACGAGGCACGCACCTTCGGCATGGCCAGCCTGTTCCGCCAGATCGGCATCTACTCGCCCCAGGGGCAACGATACGAGCCGGAGGACGCCGGCTCGCTGCTGGTCTACAAGGAAGCGCGCGACGGCCAGTTGCTGGAGGAGGGCATCACCGAGGCCGGGGCGATCTCTTCGTGGATCGCGGCGGCGACTGCCTATGCCGTGCATGGCGAGGCGATGCTGCCGGTGTACATCTATTACTCGATGTTCGGCTTCCAGCGGGTCGGCGACCTGATCTGGGCCGCCGCCGACCAGCGCGCCCGCGGCCTGTTGCTTGGCGCCACCGCGGGGCGTACCACGCTGGGTGGCGAGGGGCTGCAGCACCAGGACGGCTCGAGCCTGGTCATGGCTTCCATGGTGCCCAATTGCCGTGCCTGGGACCCGTGCTTTGCCGGCGAGCTGGCGGTGATCCTCGCCCATGCCGCGCGGCGCATGCTGGTGGAGCAGCGGGACGAGTTCCACTACGTGGCAGTGATGAATGAAAACTACCCGCAGCCGTCATTGCCCGAGGACGTGCACGAGGATGTGTTGCGAGGGATGTACCGGTTTGCCCGGCATGCGTCGGCAGCGTCCCGTGGCCAGGTACGGCTGTTGGGTTCGGGCACCATCCTGCGCGAGGTGATCGCCGCCGGCGAGTTGTTGGCCAGCGACTGGCAGGTCGACAGCGAGGTGTTCAGCGTCACCAGCTTCAGCGAGCTGGCGCGTGGGGCCAGGGATGAGCAACGCCTGGCGATGGCCGGGGAGCAGGCGGATTGTCACGTGCGTCATTGCCTGCCCGGTGATGCTCCGGTGATCGCGGCCAGCGACTATGTACGAGCCTGGCCGCAACTGATTGCCGAGTATGTGCAGGCGCCCTATATCACCCTGGGCACCGATGGTTTCGGGCGCAGCGACACGCGTCAGCAACTGCGGCGGTTCTTCGAGGTGGATCGGCATGCCGTGGTGCTGGCGGCTTTGTACGGGCTGGTGTGCCAGGGCGTGCTGGCGGCGGATGTGCTGGGGGAGGCGAGGGTGCGGTATGGGATTGGCGAGGAGGGGGCGGCCTGGTATCGGTGAGGGATCTGGGCGGCCCTGTCGTGGGACAAGCCCGCTCCCTCTAAGGTAGATCCCGCCCACAAAAAAGGCCTCTTTCGAGGCCTTCTTCCTGTCATCGACTCAACGCTTGAGCCCGTAGCTCTCGTCGAGCATGCCCGGCGAGTTCGGGGCCTTCGGTGCGTAGTCGCGCGGCACCTCGGCGGTGTCCTTCGGCGGGGTCAGGCGATCACGCGGGCCTTGCGCGGCTTCCGAGTGCAGCGCGGCCAGCAGGCGCTGGCGGGTCAGCTCGTCCAGGGCCAAGCGGTTGGCGCCGTCGGCCAGGTGATCCTGGACGTCCTGGTAGCTCTGGGTCAGTTTCTTGACCAGCGAAGCGGTGCTGTTGAAGTGGGTCACCACTTCATTCTGGTAATTGTCGAAGCGCTGCTGGATGTCATCCAGCTGGCGTTGGGTGTTGCTCGGTGCCGCGTTGGGCAGCAGGCGGGCCAGCGCGAAACCGACGACGACGCCGACAACCAGGGCCAGGGTCGGCAGCAACCAAACAAGGAGCGAGTGTTCCACGAGTCCTTCCTCTATAAACGGCTTTGCTTTACGTTAACGGCTCAGACCTGCGCTGTATACCGCGAGCGATCGCAAATCAGAACAGAATTCCTCAGCTAGACGAGTCGACCCTCCTCGAGGTCACGGAGTAGTGCCTTGCTTATCCGCGAAACACCCTTGTTCATCGATGGCCCGTGCGGCCAGCTGGAAGCCTTGTACCTGGACGTGGCCGACGCCCGTGGCGCTGTGCTGATCTGCCACCCCAACCCGGTCCAGGGCGGCACCATGCTCAACAAGGTGGTGTCGACCCTGCAACGCACTGCCCGCGACGCCGGTTACATCACGTTGCGCTTCAACTATCGGGGCGTCGGTCAGAGCGCCGGCAGCCACGACATGGGCGCCGGTGAAGTGGCCGACGCCGAGGCCGCCGCGGCCTGGCTGCGCGCGCAGCATCCCGAACTGCCGCTGGTGCTGATGGGCTTCTCCTTCGGTGGTTTCGTCGCCGCCAGCCTGGCCGGTCGCCTGGAGGCCGGGGGCGTGGCCCTGCAGCAGCTGTTCATGATTGCCCCGGCGGTGATGCGGCTGAACGAACAGTTCCCGTTGCCCGAGCGCGTCGCCCTCACAGTGGTGCAGCCGGACACCGACGAAGTGGTCGATCCGCAACTGGTCTACGACTGGTCGAATGACCTGTCGCGCCCCCATGAGCTGCTGAAAGTGGCAGAATGCGGACACTTCTTCCATGGCAAGCTGACCGATCTGAAGGATCTGCTGCTGCCGCGCCTTTCGAACTGAGCCAAGCCTGAATAAGCGAACACCCATGACCACGCGCATCCTCACCGGTATCACCACCACCGGCACCCCGCACCTGGGCAACTACGCCGGCGCCATCCGCCCGGCCATCCTCGCCAGCCAGCAGCCCGGCGTCGACTCGTTCTACTTCCTGGCCGACTACCACGCCCTGATCAAGTGCGACGACCCGCAGCGCATCCAGCGCTCGCGCCTGGAAATCGCCGCCACCTGGCTGGCCGGTGGCCTGGATCCGGACAAGGTGACCTTCTACCGCCAGTCGGACATCCCCGAAATCCCCGAGCTGACCTGGCTGCTGACCTGCGTCGCCGCCAAGGGCCTGCTCAACCGCGCCCACGCCTACAAGGCTTCGGTGGACAAGAACGTCGAGGCCGGCGAAGACCCGGACGCCGGCGTGACCATGGGCCTGTTCAGCTACCCGGTGCTGATGGCCGCCGACATCCTGATGTTCAACGCCAACAAGGTGCCGGTCGGCCGCGACCAGATCCAGCACGTGGAAATGGCCCGCGACATCGGCCAGCGCTTCAACCACCTGTTCGGCCAGGGCAAGGACTTCTTCGCCCTGCCGGAAGCGGTGATCGAGGAGAGCGTGGCGACCCTGCCAGGCCTGGACGGGCGCAAGATGTCCAAGAGCTACGACAACACCATCCCGTTGTTCACCAGCGCCAAGGACATGAAAGACGCCATCTCGCGCATCGTCACCGACTCCAAGGCGCCGGGCGAGGCCAAGGATCCGGACAATTCGCACCTGTTCACCCTGTTCCAGGCCTTTTCCACGCCAGCGCAATGCGCCGCGTTCCGTGAAGAGCTGGTGCAGGGCCTGGGCTGGGGCGAAGCCAAGCAGCGCCTGTTCCAGCTGCTCGACGGCCAGCTGGCGGAAAAGCGCGAGCACTACCACCAGCTGATCTCGCGCCCGTCGGACCTGGAGGACATTCTCCTTGCCGGTGCCGCCAAGGCCCGCAAGATTGCCACGCCATTCCTCGAACAGTTGCGTGAAGCGGTTGGCCTGCGTTCGTTCCGCACCACCGTGCAAGCCACCACTGAAGTGAAGAAGAAGGCCGCCAAGACCGCCCGCTTCGTCAGCTTCCGCGATGAAGACGGCAGCTTCCGCTTCCGACTGCTGGCCGCCGATGGCGAGCAACTGCTGCTGTCGCGCAGCTTCGCCGATGGCAAGAGCGCGGGTGCGGTGAGCAAGCAACTGCAGCAAGGTGGCGAGGCCGATGTGCGGGTCGAGGGCCTGAGCTTCAGCCTGTGGCTGGAGGGCGAGCAGGTTGCCGACGGGCCGCAGTTCGAGGCCGCCGAGGCCCGTGATGCGGCCATCGTGAGCTTGCGCGAGGCCCTGTCGCCACAGCAGGACTGATACGCCTACGCTCCCACTAGGCAGGTAATGAGGCAAGTGGTCGCATGTATCATTGCCATCAGGCGGGCCGGTCGCTACAGTGACGGCCCGTTTTTTGTTGCCTCGCTAACGAAATCATGACTCCTCTAGAACGCTATCAAGCAGATCTGAAACGTCCCGACTTCTTCCATGATGCGGCGCAGGAAACTGCGGTGCGTCACCTGCAGCGCCTGTACGACGACCTGGTGCGCGCGCAGAACAACAAGCCGGGCGTGTTCGGCAAGCTGTTCGGCAAGAAGGAGCAGACGCCGGTCAAGGGTCTGTACTTCTGGGGCGGGGTGGGGCGAGGCAAGACCTACCTGGTCGACACCTTCTATGAAGCGCTGCCGTTCAAGCAGAAGATGCGCACGCACTTCCACCGCTTCATGAAGCGCGTCCACGAGGAGATGAAGACCCTCAAGGGCGAGAAAAACCCGCTGACCATCATCGCCAAACGCTTCAGCGAAGAGGCCAAGGTGATCTGCTTCGACGAGTTCTTCGTCTCCGACATCACCGATGCGATGATCCTCGGCACCCTGATGGAAGAGCTGTTCAAGAACGGCGTGTCGCTGGTGGCCACCTCCAACATCGTCCCCGACGGCCTGTACAAGGACGGCCTGCAGCGGGCGCGCTTCCTGCCGGCCATCGCCATGATCAAGCAGTACACCGACGTGGTGAACGTCGACAGCGGCGTCGACTACCGCCTGCGTCACCTGGAACAGGCCGAGCTGTACCACTTCCCGCTCAACGAGGCGGCCCACGAGAGCCTGCGGGCGAGCTTCAAGGCGCTGACCCCGGAATGCACCCAGGCCGTCGACAATGACGTGCTGATGATCGAGAACCGCCCGATCCATGCCCTGCGCACCTGCGACGACGTTGCCTGGTTCGACTTCCGCGCCCTGTGCGACGGGCCGCGCAGCCAGAACGACTACATCGAGCTGGGCAAGATCTTCCATGCCGTGCTGCTGAGCAACGTCGAGCAGATGGGCGTGACCACCGACGACATCGCCCGGCGCTTCATCAACATGGTCGACGAGTTCTACGACCGCAACGTGAAGCTGATCATCTCGGCCGAGGTGGAGCTCAAGGATCTGTATACCGGCGGGCGCCTGAGCTTCGAGTTCCAGCGCACGCTCAGCCGCTTGCTGGAAATGCAGTCCCACGAGTTCCTGTCGCGGGCGCACAAGCCGTAAGAATCCGGGGCTGCAAGGCAGCCCCGGCGATTTTCAGGCCTCCTGCATGAACTGCTGCCGATACTGGTTCGGCGATAGCTCCGTATGCTGGCGGAACAACCGTGCGAAGAAGCTCGCGTCGTCGTACCCCACCTCATAGCTGATGGTCTTGATGCTCTTGCGCGTGCTCGACAGCAGGCCCTTGGCCGTCTCGATCCGTAGCCGCTGCAGGTAGTGCAGGGGCTTGTCGCCGGTGGCGCTCTGGAAGCGGCGCATGAAGTTGCGGATGCTCATGCCGTGGTTGCGGGCCACGTCCTCGAAGCGGAACTTGTCGGCGAAGTGCTCCTCGAGCCAGTGCTGGATCTGCAGGATTATCAGGTCCTGGTGCAGCTTCTGGCCGCCGAAGCCCATGCGCCCCGGGGTGTAGCTGCGCTGCACCTCGTAGAGGATGTCGCGGGCCACGGCGCGGGCCACGTTGGCGCCGCAGAAACGCTCGATCAGGTAGATGTACAGGTCGCAGGCCGAGGTGGTGCCGCCGGCGCAGTACAGGTTGTCGGCGTCGGTCAGGTGCTTGTCCTGGTTCAGGCGGATCTTCGGGAAGCGCTCGGCGAAGCTGGCGAAGAAGCGCCAGTAGGTGGTCGCCTCCTTGCCATCGAGCAGCCCGGATTCGGCCAGCCAGAACACGCCGCTGGCCTCGGCGCACAGCACCGCGCCGCGGGCATGCTGCTCGCGCAGCCAGGGCAGGACCTGGGGGTAACGTTGCAGCAGGTTGTCGAAGTCGTCCCAGAAGGCCGGCAGGATGATCACGTCGGCGTCGTTCAGGCCGCTGTCGACCGGCAGTTGCACGTTGCTGAAGCTGTCCACGGGCAAGCCGTCCGGGCTCACCAGGCCGATCTCGAACATCGGTTGCAGGCCCAGCCCCAGCTGCTTGCTGTAGCGCAGGCTGGCCAGGTGGAAGAAATCCTTGGCCTGCATCAGTGTCGAAGCGAACACTTTGTCCACGGCCAGGATGCTGACGCGCCGCAAGGACGCGGAGGGTTGGGTAAACATCATTGTCATTGTTCTTATAGGGTAGAGTGGTCAATCACCGGCTGGATCGTCTTATTTTTTGGCGATTGTGTCTACCCCGCCAAAGTACGATCTCTCTCGCCGGGGCAAGCCCGCTCCCACGCATCCACGCCGGGCTTGCCTGGTGACTCGGTAGCCGCTCAAGGCGCCGGGTTCGGCTGCTCCTGATGCACCGCCTCGATCGCTGCCAGCAGCTCATCGCCCAGGTTCAGCGCCTGGCTGTCGATATTGCTGCGCAACTGATCGAGGCTGGTGGCGCCGATGATGTTGCTGGTCACGAACGGCTGGCGCGTCACGAACGCCAGCGCCATCTGCGCCGGGTCCAGGCCGTGCTCGCGGGCCAGTTGCACGTAGCGGCCGCAGGCGGCCACGGTCTGCGGGTTGGAGTAGCGGGCGAAGCGGCTGAACAGGGTGAGGCGGGCGTTCGCCGGGCGGTTGCCATTTTCGTACTTGCCCGAGAGCATGCCGAAGGCCAGCGGTGAATAGGCCAGCAGACCGCATTGCTCGCGGATCGCCACCTCTGCCAGGCCCACCTCGAAGCTGCGATTGAGCAGGTTGTAGGGGTTCTGGATCGACACCGCCCGCGGCCAGCCGCGGGTCTCGGCCAGGTGCAGGAACTTCAGGGTACCCCATGGGGTTTCGTTGGACAGGCCGACATGGCGGATCTTGCCGGCGCGGACCTGCTCGTCGAGTACCTCCAGGGTTTCCTCCAGCGGGGTGAAGATGTCCTGGGGCAGGTGCTGGTAACCGAGTTTGCCGAAGAAGTTGGTGCTGCGTTCGGGCCAGTGCAGCTGGTACAGGTCGATGCGGTCGGTCTGCAGGCGCTTGAGACTCTCGTCCAGGGCGGCGACGATGTGCTGGCGATTGTGTTTGAGCTGGCCGTCGCGGATGTGGCTGATACCGTTGCCGGGGCCGGCGACCTTGCTGGCCAGGATCCAGTCGTCGCGGTCGCCGTTGGCGGCGAACCAGTTGCCGATGATGCGCTCGGTGGCGGCGTAGGTTTCCGGGCGCGGTGGCACCGGGTACATCTCGGCGGTGTCGATGAAGTTGATGCCCCGTGCCTTGGCCAGGGCGATCTGGGCGAAGGCTTGGTCCTGGGTGTTCTGCTCGCCCCAGGTCATGGTGCCCAGGCACAGGGCGCTGACGTTGAGGTCGGTACGGCCGAGCTTGCGGTATTCCATCGGGAAGACGCTCCATGGCAAAGAGGCCCATAAAAGCAGGTTGAAATTTTTCCTGCAATCTGGATAATTCGGCCCCTCTCCGTGTGGCGGAAGTGATGCACCACCATGCAGGGGAACCCTTGTCGAACATTGGCGTGCCCGACCCGAGCCCCCAAAAGCGTCAGCGTTCGGCTGCGCGCTTGCCCTTGGCAAGTTGTGCACTATCCAGTAAGATTCGCCGTCTATTTTTCGCTGGGCGGCCTCTGAGGCTTTAGAGAATGAAAACTTTTACTGCTAAACCGGAAACAGTAAAGCGCGAGTGGTTCGTAGTCGACGCCGCTGGTCAGACCCTGGGTCGTCTGGCTACCGAAATCGCTAGCCGCCTGCGTGGCAAGCACAAGCCAGAATACACCCCTCACGTTGACACCGGCGACTACATCGTCGTCATCAACGCCGAGCAAATCCGTGTGACTGGTGCCAAGTCTTCCGACAAGATGTACTACTCCCACTCCGGCTTCCCGGGCGGTATCAAGGAAATCAACTTCGAGAAGTTGATCGCCAAGGCCCCTGAGCGTGTTATCGAAACCGCGGTCAAAGGCATGCTGCCGAAGAACCCGCTGGGTCGCGACATGTACCGCAAGCTGAAAGTGTACGCGGGTGCAGCTCACCCACACACTGCTCAGCAGCCTCAAGAACTGAAGATCTAACGGGATAGTTCATTATGTCGGCGACTCAAAACTACGGCACTGGCCGTCGCAAGACCGCAACCGCACGTGTATTCCTGCGTCCGGGCACTGGCAACATTTCCATCAACAACCGTTCTCTGGACGTGTTCTTCGGCCGCGAAACCGCTCGCATGGTTGTTCGCCAGCCGCTGGAACTGACCGAGACCGTTGAGAAGTTCGACATCTACGTCACCGTTTCCGGTGGTGGTGTCAGCGGTCAAGCCGGTGCAATCCGCCACGGCATCACCCGCGCCCTGATGGAATACGACGAAACCCTGCGTGGCGCCCTGCGTCGTGCTGGCTACGTCACCCGCGACGCTCGTGAAGTCGAGCGTAAGAAAGTGGGTCTGCGTAAAGCGCGTAAGCGTCCTCAGTACTCCAAGCGTTAATACCGCTTCGGCAGTCGAAAAAAGCCCGGTTCCTTTTTGGAACCGGGCTTTTTTTATGTCTTGAACTAACCTCTCTGTCAGTCCGTGGCCGTTTGTCGCATAGACACAGATCAAGCAAAGCGAGGGTTGTAGCCCGACGAGCGGGTAATCACCTTGTCAGCGTGTGGATTTGTTCCTTACCATTGCGGCCAATTTTTAGTGCCACAGACATACCTAAGTAGATGCCTGTTAGAGCAGGCCAAGCAAGCTGATGGGAGAGGACTGAATGAGCAATGACGGCGTCAACGCAGGCCGGCGCCGCTTCCTCGTAGCCGCGACATCCGTGGTCGGGGCAGCGGGGGCAGTGGGGGCTGCGGTACCGTTCGTGGGGTCATGGTTTCCCAGTGCCAAGGCGAAAGCCGCAGGGGCACCGGTGAAGGTCAATATCGCCAAGGTCGAGCCCGGCCAGCAGATGGTGGCCGAGTGGCGCGGTCAACCTGTATTCATCGTGCGGCGAACGGAAGAGATCCTCGGCAATCTGAAAAAGATCACCGGTGAGCTGTCCGACCCCGAGTCCAAGGCGTCGGTGCAGCCGACCTACGTCGATCCGCAAGTTCGCTCGATCAAGCCCGAGATCCTCATCCTGGTCGGCCTGTGCACCCACCTGGGTTGCTCGCCGACGTTCCGTCCTGAAGTCGCTCCCGCCGACCTCGGCCCGAAGTGGGTCGGTGGCTATTTTTGCCCGTGCCACGGCTCGCACTATGACCTGGCTGGCCGGGTCTACAAGTCCCAGCCTGCCCCTCTCAACCTGCCAGTGCCACCGCACTCGTACGAGTCGGACGAAATCATCGTCATCGGCGTCGATCAGGAGAACGCATGATGAGCAAGTTCATGGAGTGGATCGATGCGCGCTTCCCCGCGACGAAGATGTGGGAAGACCATCTGAGCAAGTATTACGCGCCCAAGAACTTCAACTTCCTGTACTTCTTCGGCTCCCTGGCACTGCTGGTGCTGGTCAACCAGATCGTTACCGGCGTGTGGCTGACCATGAGTTTCACCCCCTCGGCGGAAGAGGCCTTCGCCTCGGTCGAGTACATCATGCGCGACGTCGAGTACGGCTGGATCCTGCGCTACCTGCACTCCACCGGCGCCTCGGCGTTCTTCATCGTGGTCTACCTGCACATGTTCCGCGGGCTGCTTTATGGCTCCTACCAGAAGCCACGCGAGCTGGTCTGGCTGTTCGGCATGCTGATCTACCTGGCGCTGATGGCCGAGGCGTTCATGGGCTACCTGCTGCCATGGGGCCAGATGTCCTATTGGGGCGCCCAGGTGATCATCTCGCTGTTCGGCGCGATCCCGGTCATCGGTGATGACCTGACCCAGTGGATTCGTGGTGACTACCTGATCTCCGGCATCACCCTGAACCGCTTCTTCGCCCTGCATGTGGTGGCCCTGCCGATCGTGATCCTCGGCCTGGTGGTGCTGCACATCCTGGCGCTGCACGAAGTGGGGTCGAACAACCCCGATGGCGTGGACATCAAGAAGAAAAAGGACGAGAACGGCATCCCGCTGGATGGCATCCCGTTCCACCCTTACTACACCGTCAAGGATATCGTCGGCGTGGTGGTGTTCCTCTTCGTGTTCTGCGCGGTGGTGTTCTTCTTCCCGGAAATGGGTGGCTATTTCCTGGAAAAACCGAACTTCGAGCAGGCCAACGCCTTCAAGACCCCTGAGCACATCGCGCCGGTGTGGTACTTCACGCCGTTCTACGCGATCCTCCGTGCGGTACCCGACAAGCTGTTCGGGGTCATCGCCATGGGTGCGGCGATCGCCGTGCTGTTCGTGTTGCCCTGGCTCGACCGCAGTCCGGTGCGCTCCATGCGCTACAAAGGCTGGCTGAGCAAGATCTTCCTGCTGGTGTTCTGCGTGGCCTTCATCATCCTTGGTGTACTGGGCGTGCTGGCGCCGACACCAGGGCGTACCTTGCTGTCGCAGGTGTGCACGGTGCTGTATTTCGCGTACTTCCTGCTGATGCCGTTCTACACAAGGCTCGAGAAGACCAAACCGGTTCCGGAAAGGGTGACTGGCTGATGAAAAAGTTTATTGCAGTATGCTTGCTGGCACTGATGCCTGGCCTTTCCTTCGCCGCCGAGCATGGCCTGGAGCTGGACAAGGTCGATATCGACCTGACCGACAAGGCCGCGATGCAGGATGGCGCGCGTACTTTCGCCAACTATTGCATGGGGTGCCACAGCGCCAAGTTCCAGCGGTACGAGCGAGTCGCCGACGACCTGGGGATCCCGCATGAGGTGATGCTCGAGAACCTGGTGTTCACCGGCGCCAAGATCGGCGACCACATGAAGATCGGCATGCAGCCCAGCGATGCCAAGACCTGGTTCGGCGCCGCGCCGCCCGACCTGACCCTGGTCGCCCGGGTGCGTGGCAGCGACTGGCTGTACACCTACCTGCGCAGCTTCTACGAGGACAAGACGCGGCCATACGGGGTGAACAACAAGGTCTTCCCCAACGTCGGCATGCCCAACGTGCTGGTGGGCCTGCAGGGCAACCAGGTGATCGGTTGCAAGCAGGTGCAGACCGAGGTCGATGGCAAGAAGCAGTTCGACCCGCTGACCGGCAGCCCGCTGACCCATGAGGCGTGCGACCAGCTGACCGTGGAGGAGAAATCCGGTACCCTGACAGCCGAGCAGTTCGACGAGAAGGTCAAGAACCTGGTGACCTTCCTGGCCTATTCGGCCAACCCGGTCAAACTGGAAAGCCAGCGCATCGGTACCTACGTGTTGCTGTACCTGGCTTTCTTCTTCGTGTTCGCCTACTTGCTCAAGCGCGAATACTGGAAGGACGTGCACTGATCACGCAGTAGTTTCTGGTAGTTGAACGCGCCCGGGGGGCTCCAGCGATAGTGCTGGGGCGCCCCGGGCGCGTTTTCATTTAAGTTTTACAAGCATCCCGTGCGAGGAGGCGCTACATGGGCGCAACCAACAGGTTAGCCTGCTATTCCGACCCCGCTGATCATTACTCTCATCGGGTCCGCCTGGTGCTTGCGGAGAAAGGCGTCACGGTGCAGATCATCGATGTCGACGCCAATCGCCTGCCGCCCAAGCTGATTGAAGTGAACCCTTATGGCAGCTTGCCGACCCTGGTCGATCGCGACCTGGCGTTGTACGAATCGACCGTGGTGATGGAGTACCTCGAGGAGCGTTACCCGCATCCGCCGCTGATGCCGGTCTACCCGGTAGCTCGGGGCAACAGCCGCCTGCTGATGCACCGCATCCAGCGTGACTGGTGCGCCCTGGCCGACACCGTGCTCGATGCGCGCAGCAGCGAGGCGGCACGCACCCAGGCGCGCAAGGAGCTGCGCGAGAGCCTGACCGGCGTGGCCCCGCTGTTCGGCGAGATGCCCTGCTTCATGAGCGAGGAGCAAAGCCTGGTCGATTGCTGTCTACTGCCCATTCTCTGGCGTTTGCCGGTGATGGGTATCGAGTTGCCGCGGCAGGCCAAGCCGCTGCTGGATTACATGGAGCGACAGTTCGCCCGCGAGCCTTTCCAGGCGAGCCTGTCCGCTGCCGAACGTGAAATGCGCAAGGTTTAAGAGGAACCGTTGATGAACTCCAGTCGCCCCTATCTGGTTCGTGCGCTGTACGAGTGGATCGTCGACAACGATTGCACGCCACATATGCTGGTCAATGCCGAGTATCCGGCGGTCCAGGTGCCCCAGGGTTTCGCCAGCGATGGCCAGATCGTCCTGAACATCTCTCCCAGTGCCGTGCGCAGCCTGCACATGGATAACGAGGCGGTGAGTTTCGAAGGCCGTTTCGGCGGCGTTGCGCACTCGCTCTTCGTGCCGGTCGGCGCCATCCTCGGGATCTATGCCCGGGAGAACGGCCAGGGCATGGTCTTCGAACTGGAGCCGCCGTTCGAGGATGAGGATGACCATGAAGATGAAGGCGTCGAGCCGGATGATGATGGGCCGCCCGAGCCGCCACGCCCCACTGGCCGTCCGAGCCTGAAGGTGGTCAAGTAGGCGTAGGGCAGTCAGGCCGGGCAGGTTCGGCACCGCTGAAGATGTTTCGACGCCGATTGACTTATCGTAAGCAATTTCAGAAGCTCACGACTTGCAGCCGCAGGCTGCTTCCAGGCCTGAGGCCGAAGTAACTTGGCCAGGGGCGGGCGACCGCCTCTGGCTCGAAATGGCCATGCGGCCGAGCAATGCAGCGACACACCGGTCGACCCAGGACGGGCGACCCAACAACAAAAACAAGAGAAGTCATCGACATGGATGTGAGATGTGATCAGCTCAAGGCGCTGACGGGCACCCTGTGCCTGGCGTTCGCCACCGGACTGCCGTTGCCTGCTGTGGCGGCCTATCAGGAAACCGGTCGCCTGGGCGACCCTGCCAGCTGGCGGTCGGCCGAGTACCAGCAGGACTGGGGCCTGGAGCGCATGCAGGCGAGTCAGGCCTATGCCGCCGGCATCACCGGCGCCGGCGTCAGCATTGGCGCCCTGGACTCGGGATTCGATGCCGCCCACCCCGAAGCCAACCCCCTGCGTTTTCACGCCGTTACCGCCACCGGCCAGTACCTGGATGGCACTCCGTTCAGTGTGTCCGGCGGGCTCAATGGCGCCAACGACAGCCATGGCACCCATGTCACCGGCACCATGGGCGCGGCCCGTGATGGCGCTGGCATGCATGGCGTGGCCTTCAATGCCCAGGTCTACGTGGGCAACACCAACCACGACGACAAGTTTCTGTTCGGTCCCGGCCCTGACCCCAAGTATTTCAAGGCGGTCTACGATGCCCTGATGGACGCCGGTGTTCGGGCCATCAACAACAGCTGGGGCAGCCAGCCCAAGGATGTCAGCTACCAGACCCTGGACGGCTTGCGCGCGGCCTACGCTCAGCATTTCCAGCAGGACACCTGGCTCGACGCCGCCGGCGACGTGGCGCGTCGGGGGGTGATCAACGTATTCAGCGCCGGCAACAGCGGCTATGCCAATGCCAGCGTGCGCTCGGCGCTGCCGTACTTCCAGCCGGAGCTGGAAGGCCACTGGCTGGCGGTGTCGGGCCTGGACAAGAACAACCAGCAGAAATACAACCAGTGCGGCATCGCCAAGTACTGGTGCCTGGCGACCCCGGGCGCGGCGATCAGCAGTACCGTGCCCGGTGGCGGCTACGCCACCTACAACGGCACCTCGATGGCCGCACCTCATGCCACAGGGGCCTTGGCCCTGGTCATGGAGCGCTATCCCTACCTGAACAACCAGCAGGCCCTGCAAGTGCTGCTGACCACCTCGCGCCAGCTCGACGGCTCGCCGACCCAGGGACCCAGCGAGCGGGTGGGTTGGGGCGTTCCGGACCTGGGCCGGGCGTTGCACGGACCCGGGCAGTTGCTGGGTGAATTCGACGTCAACCTGGGGCGCGGGCAGGGCGATAGCTGGAGCAACGGCATCTCCGACCAGGCCTTGGTGCAGCGTCAAATCGAGGACGCCGCGGAACGCCAGGCCTGGCAGCAGACCCTCAAGGATCGCGGCTGGGAGCATGGCCTGGCAGCGGGCGCCAGCCAGCAGGATCGCAGTGACTATGCCTTGGGCATGGCCCGCGACGCGGCTGCCGCGCAGCGAGTCTACCAGGGCAGCCTGGTCAAGTCCGGGGCTGGCTGGCTCGAGCTCACGGGGGACAGCAGCTACCGCGGCCCGACCCGCGTCGAGGGCGGCTTGCTGGCGGTCAACGGCAGCCTGCAATCGGCGGTGACGGTCAATGCGGGCGGTACCCTGGGCGGCAACGGGCGGGTCGGTGCCCTGACCGCCAGCGCCGGGGGCGTGGTGGCCCCGGGTAACTCCATCGGCACCTTGAGTGTCGCTGGCAACCTGGACTTGCAGCCGGGCTCGACCTACCGGGTGGAACTGTCGCCCACGGCCAGCGACCGCCTCGTCGTTGCTGGTCAGGCCAGTGTCGGCGGCGCCAATCTCAGCCTGCAGTCCCAGGCGCGGCCCAACCTGTTGACCAGCGGCCCGGTGTCCAGCCTGGTGGGGCGCCAGTTCGACATCCTGCAGGCCGCAGGTGGCGTCAACGGGCGCTTCGCCCAGGTCGAGCCCGACTACCTGTTCCTGGGGACTTTCCTCGATTATTCGGCCAACGGCGTGCAACTGGACGTGACGCGCAGCGCCACGACGTTCGCCAGTGTCGGTGTCACGGCCAACCAGCGCGCCAGCGGCGGTGCCGTGGAGCGGCTGGGGCCGGGCAATCCCGTGTATGAAAGCCTGCTGCTTTCGACCTCGGCGGACCAGGCCCGGGACGGCCTGCGTCAGCTGGCCGGGGAGATCTACCCGGCGCTGGACTCGATGCTGCTCAGCCAGGGCTCGGTCTTGCGCGATGCCCTGGGTGAGCGAGTGCAAGGTCGCGCACTGATTACCAATGCCCCTGGAAAGGGTGACAGCGAGTCGGGTGCGACCCAGCTCTGGCTCAAGGGCCTGGGCAGTTGGGGGCGCATCGAGGGCGTGCAAGGCACCGAGTCCTATACCAGTTCCCTGGGCGGCGTGCTGCTGGGCGTGGACCATGACCTTGACGAGCAGACCCGGGCCGGCCTGGGCGCAGGCTACAGCGACAGTTCCCTGGGCATGGGCGGCAGCCACTCCCGGGCCACGGTCGACAGCTACCACCTGGGCGCCTATGCCCGCCATGACCTGGACCAGTTGCGCCTGAGCCTGGGCGCCAGCCACAGCTGGCACCGTGCCGAAGTCCGGCGCGACCTGGCCTATGGCGAGGTGTCTGGCCGCCAGCGCGCACGGATCGATGCCCGCAGCCAGCAGGTGTTCGCCGAGGCGGCCTATCGCCTGGCGTTGCCGGCGGTACAGCTGGAGCCTTTCGCCAACCTGACCTACCAGCACCTGGAGCGCGACGGCTTCCATGAGAAAGGCAGTGCTGCGGCGCTGCATGCCGGTGACGAGCAGCGCGACGCCTGGCTCGGCACCTTGGGCCTGCGTGGGCGCCAGCAATGGCAACTGGGCCCGCAGCAGGACCTGCAACTGGCGGCAAGCCTGGGCTGGCAGCATCGCCTGAACGGCACCCAGGATCGTGAGCACCTGGCTTTCGCCGGCAGCGACCTGCCGTTCCGGGCGGAGACTGCGCCGGCCTTGCGCGATGCCGCGCTGGTGGGGCTGCAGGCACGGTTGGGACTGACCCGCGACCTGGACCTGAGCCTGGACTACCAGGGGCGCCTGGCCAGTCGCGAGCAACAGCATGGCGCAGGGCTCAACCTGCAATGGCGGTTCTGAAGCGCCCTGGCGTGATACGGGCCAGGCGTTGCAACACGGAGTGTGACCAACGCGGTACTAAACCAAAACAAAACTAAGGAAGGTTGTAGTGAAGCACGTCAGAAAGGATGACAGCGCACTCGCGCAGGGCTGGGCCCTGGCCCCACTGGGGCGGGCATTGGTGGGTTGGGCGGCGCTGATGGGCACGGCCCAGGCCGCGCCCTACGTGGAGAGTGGGCGCCTCGGCGATGCCGGCAGCTGGCGCAGCAGCGAGTTCAAGGCCGACTGGGGGCTGGGGGCGATCCACGCCGACAGCGCCTATGCCGCCGGCTACAGCGGCAAGGGGGTGAAGCTGGGGATCTTCGACCAGCCGGTATATGCCCCGCACCCCGAGTTCGCCGGCAAGGACAAGATCGTGACCCTGGTCACCAGCGGCATTCGCCAGTACACCGACCCCTACATTCCGGTGAAGGCCGGCGATGCGTTCCGCTATGACGGCAGCCCGTCGGTGGGCTCGGACGGCAAGCTCGGCTCCCACGGTACCCACGTCGGCGGGATCGCCGCCGGCAACCGTGATGGCGAGTCGATGCACGGCGTGGCCTATGATGCGCAGATCATCAGTGCCGACAACGGCGACCCCGGCCCCGAGGATGGCATCGTCCTGGGCAATGATGGCGCGGTGTACAAGGCCGGCTGGGACAGCCTGGTGGCCAGCGGCGCGCGGATCATCAACAACAGCTGGGGCATCGGTATCACCGATCGCTTCGCCAAGGGCGGGCGCAACCCGGACTTCCCGCATTTCACCGTGGACGATGCCCGCGCACAGTTCGCGCAGATCCAGCCGCTGCTGGGCACCTTGCCTGGCGGTGCCTACGACGGGGCCATCGCCGCTGCCCGCAGCGGAGTCCTGACGATCTTCGCCGCCGGCAACGACTACAACCTGAACAACCCCGACGCGATTGCCGGCCTGGGCTATTTCGTTCCGGACATCGCCCCGAACTGGATGACCGTGGCGGCGTTGCAGCAGAACCCCGACACCAGCAGCGCCAACCCGTACCTGGCCAGCACGTTCTCTTCCCGCTGCGGCTATACCGCGAGCTTCTGCGTCTCGGCTCCCGGTACCCGGATCTACAGCGCGGTGATCGGCGGCACCAGTCTGGAGGACCTGACCCAGGGCTACGCCAACAAGAACGGCACGTCCATGGCCGCGCCCCATGCCGCCGGCGCGGCGGCGGTGCTGATGGAGCGCTTCCCCTACATGAGCGGCGCACAGATCGCCAGCGTGCTGCGCACTACCGCCACCGACATGGGCGCGCCCGGCATCGATGCCTTGTACGGCTGGGGCATGATCAACCTGGACAAGGGGATCCGCGGTCCGGGCATGTTGGTCACCGAGCAGGACATCCCCGAGGAGTTCCGCATCGCCGGCGGCTACGGCCCGAGCCAGTTCGTGGTCGATCTGCCGGGTGTCGGCGCCGTGGTCGATGCCGGCAGGCCGACCCAGCGACTCTGCAACGGGCTTAGCTGCGTGCTGGACCTGTGGAGCAACGATATCTCCGGCCATGGCGGCCTGACCAAGCAGGGTATCGGTACCCTGGTGCTCAGCGGCAACAACACCTACGCAGGTCCAACCCTGGTCAACCAGGGGCGGCTGGCGGTCAATGGCTCGCTGCAATCGACGGTGACGGTCAATGACGGCGGCATGCTGGGCGGCAATGGCCGGATCGGCGCGCTGGTGGTCAACCGTGGTGGCGTGGTGGCGCCAGGCAACTCCATCGGCACCCTGCGCGTGGGCTCCGACGTCACCTTCCAACCGGGCTCGACCTATGCCGTGGAGCTTGATGCTACTGGCAGCGACCGCCTGGTCAGCGATGGCACGGTTTCTGTGAGCGGTGCGAACCTGGCCCTGGATCTGCAGAATCCCGGGGTTTCGCTGCAGTCCCAGCCGGCAACCAGCCTGGTGGGACGTCAGTTCGACATCCTGCAGGCCGCTGGCGGCGTGCAGGGCGGTTTTGCCGCTGTGCAGTCCAACCTGCTGTTCCTTGGCGGTGGCCTGACCTACACCGGCACCGGGGTGCAGCTGGCGGTGCAACGCAGCGCCAGCTTCGCCAGTGTCGGCCTGACCGCCAACCAGCGTTCGGTGGCCGCGGCCGCCGACCGGCTCGGCGCGGGCAATCCGGTCTACGAGAGCCTGCTGTTGTCGGCTGATGCCGGCAGCGCCCGGCAGGCGTTCGATCAACTGTCCGGTGAAATACACCCGGCGGTGGGCAATCTGCTGCTCAACGACAGTCGCCAGTTGCGCGACGCCGTGGGCGAGCGTACCCGCCAGCAGGGTGTCGCCGCCGCGCCGGCCATCGACGGCCAGGGCAACGGCCTGTGGGTCAAGGCCCTGGGGGCCTGGGGCAAGGCCGACGGTGATTCTGGCCATGCGCGCTACAGCAGTTCGATCGGCGGCATGCTGCTGGGTGTCGACGGGCAGTTGAGCGAGGACACCCGCCTTGGCGTCTTCACCGGCTACAGCGACAGCTCGCTGAGCATGGGCGATGGTCGTCATTCCTCGGCCAGCGTCGACAGCTACCACTTGGGTGCCTATGCCGGCAAGGAGCTGGAGCAGGTGCGCCTGAGCCTGGGCGGCAGCCACAGCTGGCATCGCATCGAGACCAAGCGCGAGCTGCAATACAACGAGGTCAGCGATCGCCAGAAGAGCAAGCGTGATGCGCAGAGCACCCAGGTGTTCGGCGAGGCCGCCTGGAAGGTCGCGGTGCCGGGCATGGCGCTGGAGCCGTTCGCCAACCTGGCCTATGTGCATATTGCCAGCGACAGCTTCAAGGAGCATGGCGGCGCCGCCGCGCTCAAGGGCGGACAGGATAATCGCGATGCCTGGCTCTCGACCCTGGGCATGCGCGCCGGCAAGCAGTTGCAATTGTCCGGCGGCCAGACGGTGGAGCTTTCCGCCACCCTGGGTTGGCAGCACAACCTGAGTTCCACCGGGTCCGACCAGCACCTGGCCTTTGCCGGCCAGGGCGATGCCTACAAGGTCCAGGCGCTGTCCCTGGACCGTGATGCGGCGGTGATCGGCGCACGGGCGGGGATCAGCCTGGGGCGTCAGGCCCGGGTCAACCTCGACTACAACGGATTGCTGGGTAGCCGCGACAAGAGCCACGGGGTGGGCTTGAGCCTGGACTGGGCGTTCTGAGGCCCTGAAAAGCAAAACGCCCGATGCTGAGCATCGGGCGTTTTGCTTGACCTGCCTGAACCGCCATTTCGCAATTACAGGTCCTTGATGCTCTGCACCTGGTCCTTGTTGATGCGGGTCGGCTTGCCGTCCAGTTGCTTGAACTCGTAGAAGCCGGAGTTGCGGTCGAAGTGCGGAGTGTCGGTGGTCTGCAGTTCGCGACCATCGTTGAGGGTGATCACGCTCGGGGTGGAGCAGCCGGCCAAGGTGGCGAAGGCGCCGATCAGCAGGGCGGGCAGCAGCAGCTTTTTCATGGAGTACTTCCTGGATCAGAGGGGAAAGGCGAGCGTCCTGACGCCCGCCGAAGGGTTGTCAGTCGATGTATTCGAACAGCTTGACGATCTTCTGCACGCCCGATACGCCCTGCACCACGTTGGTGGCGGCGTTGGCCTCCTGCTGGCGGACCAGGCCGAGCAGATAGACAATGCCGTTCTCGGTGATCACCTTGATGCGCGAGCTGGGAACGCTCTCGTCGGTCAGCATCTGGGTCTTGATCTTGGTGGTCAGCCAGGCGTCGTTGTTGCGCGCCAGAATCGACGATGGCTGCATCACCTGCAGCTCGTTATGCACCTTCTTGACCCGCTGCACCTGGCCGGCGGTCTGCTCGGCAAGGGACTTGAGGTCAGCGCGCGGTGTCTGGCCGGCAAGCAGCACCACGCCGTTGTAGCTGCTGACGACGATGTGCGAACCCTTGTCCAGCTCCGGGTTGGCCTTGGCGATGTTGACCGAGACCTTGGTCTCGATCAGCGAGTCGTCGATCTTGCTGCCGATGGTGCGGGTGCCGCGGTCGTCCTCGATCGGCGAGTTACGGGTCGAGGTCAGCACGGAACTGCAGCCGGAGACACCCAGGCACAGGGTTAGGGCCATCAGGCCGAGACGCTTGGAGATCATTCTTCACTCCCGAACAGTTGGCTGTCGATCAGGTCGCACAGACAGTGGATCGCCAGCAGGTGGACTTCCTGGATGCGTGCGGTCACGCTCGAGGGGACGCGGATTTCCACGTCCTCGGGCAGCAGTAGCGAGGCCATGCCGCCGCCGTCGCGCCCGGTCAGGGCAACGACGATCATTTCGCGGTCATGGGCGGCCTGGATCGCCTGGATCACGTTGGCCGAGTTGCCGCTGGTGGAGATCGCCAGCAGGACGTCGCCGGGCTGGCCCAGGGCGCGGATCTGCTTGGAGAAGACTTCGTTGTAGCTGTAGTCGTTGGCGATCGAGGTGAGCGTGGAGCTGTCGGTGGTCAGGGCGATGGCCGGCAGGCTCGGGCGTTCACGCTCGAAGCGGTTGAGCAGTTCCGATGAGAAATGCTGGGCGTCGCCGGCCGAGCCGCCGTTGCCGCAGGCGAGCATCTTGCCGTCGTTGAGCAGGGTGTTGACCATGACCAGGCTGGCCTGCTCGATGTAGGGTGCCAGGATGTCCATTGCCTGTTGCTTGGTGTCGATGCTGTTCTGGAACAGTCGGCGGATTCGGGATTGCATGTCCATCTGGGTGACCTTAAGAGGGGCGGTGGCCTTTGCTACGCGCAACAGTGACCAGCCCGCGAAACATAGAGCTAGAAAATCGAATTGGGTTCAGCATTCGAAGGCGTTTTTCAGCCATTGAAGCGGTTGCCCCGCATGCCCCTGGCCCTGCAGGGCGACAACGTCGAAACGGCAGGGGTGGGTGGCCCAGCAGGGCGCTTGCTGCAGGAAGAGGTTGGCGGCCAGCGCCAGTCGCTGCTGCTTGCGCCCATCGATACTGGCGAGCGCTCCGCCGAACTCCGCATGCAACCGGTAGCGGACTTCGACGAATACTACTGTATCGGCATCGAGCATGACCAGATCGAGCTCGCCCCGCTTGCATCGCCAGTTGCGCGCCAGCAGCCGCAGGCCTTGCCCCTGAAGGTATTCAAGGGCGTGGTCCTCGGCGGCCTGGCCGGCGCGGTTGGGCGATGCGCCGGGCATCAGCGCGGCGTGTCCGGCAGGCGCTTGACCTGGCCACCGGCGAACTCGGCCCACGGCAGCTGGCGCTCGACGCGCTGGCTGGCGTTCATGCTCAGACTGCCCGACAGGCCCTCGACGCGGTTGTCCGGCAGTGCCTTGAGCTGGCCCAGGCGTGGCGCCAGGCTATAGGCGTCGACGCCCATGGCATACAGGCGGCCGAGGCTGCCGGCGGCCTGCGGCCACTGCTGCACGACCTGCTGGCGCAGGCTGTTGGTGGTGTCCAGCAGCCACGGCGTTTCGCAGAAGCGGATGCCGTTCATGTCGTTGTACTGGTTGACGTCGCCGCTGGCGCTGTACAGGTTGGAGGTGGCGTAGACCGGTACGTCGCCGGCGTACTGGAAGTTCAGCGTCGGCTTGATCTGCTGGGCTTGTTGTGGCGTCGAGGCGAGGAAGATGAAGTCGATGTCCTGGCGACGCGAAGGCTGGGCGGCGATGTTGCCGCCGACGGTGCTCTGCAGGCTCTTGGCGCGGCCTTCGCTCTGGCGCAGCTGGAACAGGTCGGCGATCTGCTGGGCGAGGGCAACCGGCTGGGCGATGCGCTGGGCGCTGATCAGGGTACCGCCATTGCCTTCCCAGTCCTGGCGGAAGGCGGCGAGCACGCGGTCGCCCCACTCACCGCTCGGCACCAGGGCCACGGCGCGGACCATGCCGTCGGCGCGCGCGCGGCGGGCGACTTCGCGGGCTTCGTCCTCGGCGGCCAGGCCGAACTGGAACAGTTGCGGTGGGGCTTTCTGGCCGGCGTCGGCGTAGTTCAGGGCCAGGGTGGTGATGGGCAGTTGCGGGTAGGCGGCGAGTTTCTTGACCAGCGGTTTTTCCAGCGGGCCGACCACCAGTTGCACGCCAGTGGCCTGGGCCTGGCGGTAGAAGTCATCCAGCGAGGTGATGCGCGAGCTGTCGAACACCTGTACGGCGGGGGCCGGCTGGCCACCTTGCTGCGCCTGGAAGTGGGCGGCCATGAAGCCGTCGCGCAGGGCGCGGG
Source organism: Pseudomonas sp. TE6283 (assembly GCF_054060555.1). Lineage (NCBI taxonomy): Bacteria > Pseudomonadati > Pseudomonadota > Gammaproteobacteria > Pseudomonadales > Pseudomonadaceae > Pseudomonas > Pseudomonas sp. TE6283. Next base: position 45,588 of record NZ_JBSSDH010000008.1, on the reverse strand, counting down.
CGACACCGGCCAGCGGGCCTTCCTGGGGCAGCAGCAGGGCGATCTTGGTCAGTGGTTGGCTGGCCAGTTCCTTGAGTTTGACCAGGGCGGTCGGCAGTTGCCTGGCCGCCGGGTGCTCGGGGTGTTGCTGGCGCCAGGTGTCGATGGCGGCCTGTTGCTGCTCCAGGGTGCCGGCGCGCTTGACGGCGAGGGCCAGGCTGGTCCAGCCGGCCAGGGTCTCGTTGGCGGCGGGCTGTTGCAGCTGTTCGGCGGGCAGCGATGCAACCAGAGCCCAGGTGGCGTCGTTGTTGGCGGCGGCGGCCTGCTCGCTGAGCAACGGCGCCAGCAGCACGCGCTGCTGGGCGGCAGCCAGGGCCTGGCCGTCGGCCTCGAGGGCGGCGGCGTGGACGCTGTAGGTGCGAATCTGCTGCTCAGCCGGCAGTTCGCCGACGCGTTGCAGGCTCGGGTGCGCGAGGGCGGTCAGGGCGGCCTTGGGCTGGTTGCGGCTCATGGCCAGTTCCGCGGCCAGGGTCGAGGCGAACACCTGCTGGGCGGGCTTGAGCGGTTCCAGTTGGACCTGCTCGAGGATCCGGGCCGCGCGCGGGAAGTCCTTGTGCTTGTATGCCAGGTCCGCGGCGCTCAGGCGCAGCAGGGCCGCGTCCTCGGCGGACTTGCTGGAGGCCGCCTTCTCGAGCAGTTGCTCGATGCTGGCGTCCGGGGTGCGTGGCAGTTCGCCCAGGCTGGATGAGGGCGAGCTGGCGCAGGCTGCCAGCAGGGCAGCGAGGCAGAGGGCTGTGAGCAGCCGCAGACAAGCGATCATGTAAAGGTCCTGTTACTCGATCAAGTTGGCCGGCAATTGTACCCAAGCGGGGGGCGGGGCGCGATCTCGTCGACACTGATCCTTCACTATAGGTGGCCGCCGGCAGCGCCGGGGTGAAGTTCTTTGCGCCCTGTTACCGGCGCTCGGGCTACAATGGCGACCTTTGATCCGAAAAGCAGGTGTGCGCAGTGACTGATGTTGCAGGGGTTCCGAAATCCACGTTGGGCAAGCTTTACGTCGTCGCCACGCCCATCGGCAACCTCGACGACATGAGCGCCCGGGCGTTGAAGGTGCTGGCCGATGTGAGCCTGATCGCCGCCGAGGACACCCGTCACTCGGTGCGCCTGCTGCAACACTTCGGCATCGACACGCCGCTGGCGGCCTGCCATGAGCACAACGAGCGCGACGAAGGCGGGCGCTTCATCACCCGTCTGCTGGCCGGCGATGATGTGGCACTGGTGTCCGACGCCGGCACGCCATTGATTTCCGACCCGGGCTATCACCTGGTGCGCCAGGCGCGTGCCGCCGGTGTGCAAGTGGTGCCGGTACCCGGTGCCTGTGCGCTGATCGCTGCGCTGTCGGCGGCGGGGCTGGCGTCGGACCGCTTCATCTTCGAGGGATTCCTGCCGGCGAAGGCCGCCGGGCGCCGGGCGCGTCTGGAGCAGGTCAGGGAAGAGTCGCGCACGCTGATCTTCTATGAGGCGCCGCATCGTATTCTTGAGTGCCTGGAAGACATGGAGGCGGTGTTCGGTGGCGATCGTCCGGCGGTATTGGCCCGCGAGATCACCAAGACCTTCGAGACCCTGAAAGGGCTGCCCCTGGCCGAGCTGCGCGCGTTCGTGCAGGGCGACAGCAACCAGCAGCGCGGTGAGTGTGTTGTGCTGGTGGCGGGCTGGAGCGCGCCGGAGGGCGATCAGGCCATCAGCGCCGAGGTCCAGCGCGTGCTGGACTTGCTGCTGGCCGAGTTGCCGTTGAAGAAGGCCGCGGCTTTGGCGGCCGAGATTACCGGTGTGCGCAAGAACCTGCTCTACCAGTTGGCGCTGGAAAAACAGAAATCCCATTAATGGCGTAATGATATTATTTGTTGCATCGCTTGTTCTTGGGCGCGGCTACCGGTAACCTTGGCGGCGGAGAGTCGATCGGACAGTCGCTGCCGTCTTTTGTTCCGCAAAAGTCGGGGGAGGAAAGTCCGGGCTCCATAGGGCAGAGTGCCAGGTAACGCCTGGGAGGCGCGAGCCTACGGAAAGTGCCACAGAAAACAACCGCCTAAGCACTTCGGTGCCGGTAAGGGTGAAAAGGTGCGGTAAGAGCGCACCGCACGGCTGGCAACAGTCCGTGGCTAGGTAAACCCCACTCGGAGCAAGACCAAATAGGGTTCCATACGGCGTGGCCCGCGTCGGAACCGGGTAGGTTGCTAGAGGCGTCCAGTGATGGCCGTCGTAGAGGAATGACTGTCCTCGACAAAACCCGGCTTACAGATCGACTCTCCACCTTTTCCCTCCCTGCTTGAATCGATAGCAGAAGCGCCCTGGTAATACCGAAAAATTCTTACTCTTAATAAATCACTTTAACTTCGCACTCTATCCGCTTGAGTGTGTTTGATTTTTCCCGTCAGTTTTCTTCTTCGGCAATCCTTCCACCTTCCTTTGTTGAGCTAAATCGCCGTCCTGTAAGGGATTTCCCTATGAACGTGCCTTGACGGTGTGGCGGGCGGATTCCTATAGTGTGCGCAAGTGGCAGAAAGTGGGATGAAGTGGGTTTTCTGACACAAAAAAGCTAACATTGTGGGGAATCGCAGCCGTGTTCCGCGGAGCCAACGCCGTCAGCCTCGATGCCAAGGGCCGTCTCGCCATGCCGAGCCGGTACCGTGACGAGCTCGATTCGCGTTGCAATGGTCAGTTGATCGTGACCATCGACGCCGTTGACCCCTGCTTGTGTGTTTATCCCCTCGACGAGTGGGAGCAGATAGAAGCCAAGCTGCGCGCCTTGCCGTCGTTGCGTGAGGAAAACCGTCGCCTGCAGCGTTTGCTGATCGGCAATGCGGTTGACCTGGAACTCGATGGCAGTGGGCGTTTCCTGGTGCCGCCGCGCCTGCGTGAGTACGCCAAGCTGGACAAGAAGGCGATGCTGGTGGGGCAGTTGAACAAATTCCAGCTGTGGGACGAGGATGCCTGGAACGCGGTTTCGGCAGCCGACCTTGCAGCTATTCAACAACCGGGCGCCATGCCCGATGATTTGCGTGACCTGATCCTGTGACCATAGATAGCGGCTTCAACCACATCACCGTCCTCCTCGACGAAGCCGTCGAGGCCTTGGCTCTGCGCGCCGACGGTTGCTATCTGGACGGCACCTTCGGGCGTGGCGGCCACAGCCGCCTGATCCTCAGCAAGCTCGGGCCGCAAGGGCGGCTGCTCGGGTTCGACAAGGATCCACAGGCGATTGCCACCGGGCAAGCGCTAGCGGCCGAAGACGGCCGCTTTGTCATTGTGCAGCGCAGCTTTGCCGAGCTGGGTGCCGAGGTGGCCGAGCGCGGCCTGGCAGGCAAGGTCAGCGGCATCCTGCTTGACCTGGGCGTGTCTTCGCCGCAGCTTGATGACCCGGAGCGTGGCTTCAGTTTCCTCAACGACGGTCCGCTGGACATGCGCATGAACCCGGACCAGGGCATCAGTGCCGCCGAGTTCGTTGCCACTGCTCCGGTCGAGGAAATCGCCCGCGTGTTCAAGGAGTATGGCGAGGAGCGTTTCGCCGGGCGCATGGCGCGTGCCGTGGTCGAGCGTCGCGAGAAGCAGCCGTTCACCCGTACCGCCGACCTGGCCGAGGTGCTCAAGGTCGCCAATCCGGCTTGGGAGAAGGGCAAGAATCCGGCCACTCGAGCGTTCCAGGGGCTGCGCATTCACGTCAACAATGAACTGGGTGACCTCGAGACGGGCCTTGAAGCCGCGCTCGATGCCCTCGAAGTGGGTGGCCGCCTGGCGGTGATCAGTTTCCACTCGCTGGAAGACCGTATCGTCAAACTGTTCATGCGCAAGCTGGTCAAGGGCGAAGCGGACAACCTGCCGCGCAACCTGCCGGTGCAGCACAAGACCTTCGAGCCGAAGATCAAGCTCATCGGCAAGGCGCAGTTCGCCTCCGAAGCCGAACTCAAGGCCAATCCGCGGTCGCGCAGCGCCGTGATGCGGGTGGCGGAGAAGTTGCGGTGAGCCGGCTGTTTGCCAAGCCTTTGCCAGGCGGAAGCTTCCTGATGCTCCTGCTGTTCGTCGCCGTCCTGATTTCGGCCATTGCCGTTTCCTACAGTGCCCACTGGAACCGCCAACTGCTCAACACCCTGTACGGTGAGTTGAGCGAGCGCGACAAGGCCCAGGCCGAGTGGGGGCGACTGATCCTCGAACAAAGCACCTGGACCGCGTCCAGCCGTATCGAGAGCCTGGCCTCCGAGCAGCTCAAGATGCGCGTGCCCGCCGCTGACGAAGTGCGGATGGTGGCGCCATGATGAAGCTCGAGGGCGCGCTCTACCCTTGGCGGTTCAGGGTGGTTATCGGCTTGCTGGCGCTGATGGTCGGTGCCATCTGCTGGCGCATCATCGACCTGCAGGTGGTCGACCGTGACTTCCTCAAAGGCCAGGGTGATGCCCGCAGTCTGCGCCATATTCCCATTCCTGCGCACCGTGGCCTGATCACCGACCGCAACGGCGAGCCGCTGGCCGTCAGTACCCCGGTCACCACCTTGTGGGCCAACCCCAAGGAAATGCAGGCGGCCAAGGATCGCTGGCCGCAACTGGCCGCCGCGCTGGGGCAGAACCCGCAGCAGCTGACCGAGCGCCTGACCCAGCAGGCCAACAAGGAATTCATCTACCTGGTCCGTGGCCTGACCCCGGAGCAGGGCCAGCACGTGCTTGACCTGAAGGTGCCGGGTGTCTACGGCCTGGAAGAGTTCCGTCGTTTCTATCCGGCAGGCGATGTCACCGCGCACATGGTCGGCTTCACCGACCTGGACGACCATGGTCGTGAAGGCGTCGAGCTGGCCTACGACGAGTGGCTCGCGGGAGTGCCCGGCAAGCGGCAGGTGATCAAGGACCGGCGTGGTCGGCTGATCAAGGATATCCAGGTAACCAAGAACGCCAAGGCCGGCAAGACCTTGGCGTTGTCGATAGACCTGCGCCTGCAATACCTGGCTACCCGCGAACTGCGCAACGCGATCGCCGAACAGGAAGCCAAGGCCGGCAGCCTGGTGATCATGGACGTCAAGACCGGCGAGGTCCTGGCCATGGTCAACCAGCCGACCTACAACCCGAACAATCGCCGCAGCATGTTCCCGGCGGCCATGCGCAACCGGGCGATCATCGACGTCTTCGAGCCGGGCTCGACGGTCAAGCCGATCTCCATGAGTGCTGCGCTGCAGAGCGGCCGCTGGAAACCCACTGACAAGGTCGAGGTGTATCCGGGCAGCTTGCAGATCGGCCGCTACACCATCAAGGACGTGTCCAGAAGCGAGGGCCCGATCCTCGACCTGACCGGCATCCTGATCAACTCGTCCAACGTCGGCATGAGCAAGATCGCCTTCGATATCGGTGGCGAGGCCATCTATCGGGTGATGTCCCAGGTCGGCCTGGGCCAGTACACCGGACTCGGCTTCCCGGGAGAGCGCGTCGGCAACCTGCCCAACCACCGCGAGTGGCGCAAGGCCGAGACCGCGACCCTGTCGTATGGCTATGGCGTGTCGGTGACCGCCCTGCAACTGGTGCATGCCTACGCCGCGCTGGCCAACGACGGCAAGATGGTGCCGCTGTCGATTCTCAAGGTCGACAAGGTGCCGGAAGCGGTGCAGGCCATCCCCAAGGAAACCGCCGAAACCGTGCAGGCCATGCTGCAGCAGGTGATCGAGGCGCCACGTGGGGTGTTCCGCGCCCAGGTGCCGTTCTATCACGTGGGTGGCAAGTCGGGTACCGCGCGCAAGGCCACCGTCGGTTCCAAGGGCTACACCGAGAACGCCTACCGTTCGCTGTTCGCCGGCTTCGGCCCGATGAGCGATCCGCGCTACGCCATCGTCGTGGTCATCGACGAGCCGAGCAAGGGCGGTTACTTCGGTGGCCTGGTCTCGGCCCCCGTATTCAGCAAAGTGATGTCGGGCACCCTGCGCCTGATGAACGTACCGCCGGACAACCTGCCGCCTTCGACGCAGCAAGCCAGCGCAGTACCCGCCAAGGGAGGGCGAGGTTGATGACGATGCCATTGAGCAAACTGTTCGCCCATGCCAGCCGCGATCCGTTGATCCGCGAGCTGACCCTGGACAGCCGCGCCGTGCGCCCGGGCGACCTGTTCCTGGCCGTGCCGGGGGCCAAGGTCGATGGTCGTGCGCATATTGCCGATGCGCTGGCTCGTGGCGCCGCCGCAGTGGCCTATGAAGAGCAGGGCGCCAGCGTGCTGCCGCTCACCGATGCGCCGCTGATTCCGGTCAAGGGCCTGATCGGCCAGCTGTCGCAGATCGCCGGCCGCTTCTATGGCGAGCCGAGCCGTCAGCTCGACCTGGTCGGCGTGACCGGCACCAATGGCAAGACCAGCGTGACCCAACTGCTGGCCCAGGCGCTTGACGCCCTGGGCAACCGCTGTGGCCTGATCGGTACCCTCGGCACCGGTTTTTATGGCGAGCTACAGAGCGGCCGCCTGACCACGCCGGACCCGATCGCCGTGCAATCGACCTTGAATGACCTGAAGAAGGGCGGGGCCAAGGCCGTGGCCATGGAGGTATCCTCCCATGCGCTCGAGCAGGGTCGGGTTGCCGCGCTGGACTTCGATATTGCGGTGATGACCAACCTGTCCCGCGACCACCTGGACTACCACGGCAGCATGGAGGCCTACGAGGCCGCCAAGGCCAAGCTGTTCGCTTGGTCGAGCCTGCGTGCTCGGGTGGTCAACCTGGATGATGACTTTGGGCGTCGCCTGGCAGATGCTCCTGCCGCATCGCGCCTGATCAGCTACAGCCTGCAGGATTCGGCGGCGTCGCTGTTCTGCAAAGAGGCAGCCTTCAACGATGATGGCGTGCGCGCCGTGATCGTCACCCCGCAGGGCGAGCATGTCTTGCGTAGCCGCCTGCTGGGGCGTTTTAACCTGAGCAACATGCTGGCGGTGGTAGCCACGCTGATGGCGCTGGATTACCCGCTGGACGAAATTCTCAAGGTCACCCCGCAACTGCAGGGGCCGGTCGGCCGCATGCAGCGCCTGGGTGGCGGAGACAAGCCGCTGGTGGTGGTCGATTACGCCCACACCCCGGATGCCCTGGAAAAAGTACTCGAAGCCCTGCGCCCGCACGCTCACGGCAAGCTGCTGTGCCTGTTCGGCTGTGGTGGCGATCGTGACGCTGGCAAGCGCCCGCTGATGGCTGAAGTGGCCGAGCGCCTGGCCGACCGAGTGCTGGTCACCGACGACAACCCGCGTAGCGAAGATCCCTTGCGGATCTTCGACGATATTCGCCCCGGTTTCGCCAAGCCTGCTGCCGTCGCGTTCGTCGCCGGCCGTGGCGCGGCCATTGCCCAGCTGATCGCCAGTGCCAGGGCCGACGACGTGATCGTCCTGGCTGGCAAGGGGCACGAGGATTACCAGGAGATCAATGGCCAGCGCCATGACTTCTCCGACCTGGTCGAAGCCGACAAGGCACTTGCAGCCTGGGAGGCGCCACATGCTTGAGCCGATGATCCTCAGCCAGCTGACCGGCGCCCTGAATGCGCGTCTGGCAGGCGCCGACGCCAGCTTTACAGGCGTGAGCATCGACAGCCGCAGTGTCGTCGCCGGCCAACTGTTCGTCGCCCTGACCGGGCCGCGCTTCGATGGCCACGACTACCTGGCTGACGTGAAGGCCAAGGGCGCGGTCGCCGCACTGGTCGAGCGCGAGGTCACCGGTGTCGACCTGCCGCAGTTGCTGGTCGCCGACTGCCGCGTCGCCCTCGGCCAGCTCGGCGCGCTGAACCGTGCCGCCTTCGACAAACCGGTGGTGGCCATCACTGGTTCCAGCGGCAAGACCACGGTCAAGGAAATGCTCGCCGCGATCCTGCGTACCCGCGGTCCGGTGCATGCCACCCGGGGCAACCTGAACAATGACCTCGGCGCACCGCTGACCCTGCTCGAGATCGCTCCGCAGCACAGCGCCGCGGTGATCGAGCTGGGCGCCTCGCGCATCGGCGAGATCCGCTACACCGTCGGCCTGACCCGGCCGCAGGTGGTGATCATCAATAACGCCGGTACCGCCCACGTCGGCGAGTTCGGTGGCCCTGAGAAGATCGTCGAAGCCAAGGGCGAGATCCTCGAAGGCCTGGGCGAGGGCGGCACGGCCATCCTCAACCTGGCCGACAAGGCATTCGAAATCTGGCGCAAGCGGGCGGGCAATCACCACATCTTCAGTTTCGCCCTGGACAACCCGCAGGCGGACTTCCATGCCAGCGACATCGGGCGCGACACCCGTGGCTGCCCGTCGTTCACCCTGCACGGCCCGGACGGCAGCGTCCCGGTGCAGCTGAACCTGCTCGGCACCCACAACGTCAGCAACGCCCTGGCCGCCGCCGCCGCCGCCCATGCCGTTGGTCTGAGCCTGAGCGGCATCGCCGCCGGCTTGAACGCCGTGCAGCCGGTCAAGGGCCGCACCGTGGCGCAGATCGCGCCGAACGGCGTGCGAGTCATCGACGACAGCTACAACGCAAATCCCACCTCGATGTGCGCCGCCATTGATATACTCGCCGGCTTTTCCGGACGCACCGTCCTGGTGCTCGGGGATATCGGCGAACTGGGGCAATGGGCCGAGGAAGGCCACCGCCAGGTGGGTGACTATGCACGCGGCAAGGTCGACGCGCTGTACGCGGTGGGCACCAACATGGCCCATGCGGTCAAGGCGTTCGGCGCCAATGGCCGCCATTTCGCTACTCAAGCTGAGCTGATCGCTGCCGTCGGCGCCGAGAATGCCAGCGACACCACTATCTTGATCAAGGGCTCGCGCAGCGCTGCGATGGAAAACGTCGTGGCCGCACTGTGTGGTGCCAGCGGGGAGAAACATTAATGCTGCTGCTGTTGGCTGAGTATCTGCAACAGTTCCACAAGGGCTTCGCGGTCTTCCAGTACCTGACCCTGCGCGGGATCCTGGGCGTGCTGACCGCGTTGTCCCTGGCCCTGTGGTTGGGCCCGTGGATGATCCGTACCCTGCAGATCCGCCAGATCGGTCAGGCCGTGCGTAACGACGGCCCGCAATCGCACCTGTCCAAATCCGGCACCCCGACCATGGGCGGTGCGCTGATCCTGTCGGCCATTGCCATCAGCACCCTGCTGTGGGCCGACCTGACCAACCGCTACGTGTGGGTGGTGCTGATCGTCACCCTGGCGTTCGGCGCCATCGGCTGGGTCGACGACTACCGCAAGGTGATCGAAAAGAACTCCCGTGGCCTGCCGAGCCGCTGGAAGTATTTCTGGCAGTCTGTGTTCGGCCTGGCCGCGGCGATCTTCCTGTACAAGACCGCGCCGACCAGCGTCGAGACCACGCTGATCATCCCGATGCTCAAGGACCTGGCGATTCCGCTGGGCGCCGGATTCATCGTGCTGACCTATTTCGTCATCGTCGGCTCAAGCAACGCGGTCAACCTGACCGACGGCCTCGATGGCCTGGCGATCATGCCGACGGTGATGGTCGGCGGTGCCCTGGGCATCTTCTGCTACCTGTCGGGTAACGTGAAGTTCGCTGAATACCTGCTGATCCCTTACGTGCCGGGCTCGGGCGAGCTGATCGTGTTCTGCGGCGCGCTGATCGGCGCCGGCCTGGGCTTCCTGTGGTTCAACACCTATCCGGCCCAGGTATTCATGGGCGACGTCGGCGCCCTGGCGCTGGGCGCGGCCCTGGGCACCATCGCGGTGATCGTCCGCCAGGAAATCGTCCTGTTCATCATGGGCGGCGTGTTCGTGATGGAAACCCTGTCGGTGGTCATCCAGGTGGCTTCGTTCAAGCTCACCGGCAAGCGCGTGTTCCGCATGGCGCCGATCCACCACCACTTTGAACTCAAGGGTTGGCCCGAGCCACGGGTGATCGTCCGCTTCTGGATCATCACCGTGATTCTGGTGCTGATTGGCCTTGCCACCCTGAAACTGAGGTAAACGAGCGTGTCACTGATCGCTTCCGACCAATTCCGCATCGTTGTCGGCCTCGGCAAGAGCGGCATGTCCCTGGTTCGCTTCCTGGCGAACCGGGGCATTGCCTTTGCGGTCGCCGACACCCGCGAGCAACCGCCGGAACTGGACACCCTGCGCCGTGAGTACCCGCAGGTGGAAGTGCGCTGTGGCGAGCTTGACGTGGACTTCCTGTGCCGGGCCAACGAGCTGTACGTGAGCCCCGGCCTGGCCCTGGCCACGCCTGCCCTGCAGCAGGCCGCCACGCGAGGGGTGAAGCTGTCGGGCGACATCGAGTTGTTCGCCCGCCACGCCAAGGCACCGGTCATCGCCATCAGCGGCTCCAACGCCAAGAGCACCGTCACCACCCTGGTCGGCGAAATGGCCGCCAAGGCAGGCAAACGTGTGGCGGTCGGTGGCAACCTCGGTACCCCGGCCCTCGACCTGCTGGCCGACGATGTCGAGCTGTACGTGCTGGAGCTGTCGAGCTTCCAGCTGGAAACCACCGACCAGCTCAACGCCGAAGTGGCCACCGTGCTGAACATCAGCGAAGACCACATGGACCGCTACAGCGGCCTGCCAGCCTATCACCTGGCCAAGCACCGGATCTTCCGCGGTGCCCGCCAGGTGGTGGTGAACCGTCAGGATGCCCTGAGCCGTCCATTGCCGGTCGAAGGCCGGCCGAGCTGGAGCTTCGGGCTCAACGTGCCTGACTTCAAGGCCTTTGGCCTGCGCGAAGTGGAGGGCGAGAAGTGCCTGGCGTTCGAATTCCAGACGCTCATGCCGGTGCGTGAGCTGAAGATCCGTGGCGCCCACAACCAGAGCAACGCCCTGGCCGCGCTGGCTCTCGGTCATGCCGCCGGCCTGCCCTTCGCGCCAATGCTCGACGCCCTGCGCGAATTCAAGGGCCTGGCCCATCGCTGCCAGTGGGTGCGCGAGCGCAACGGGGTGAACTGGTACGACGATTCCAAGGCCACCAACGTCGGTGCCGCCCTGGCTGCCATCGAAGGCCTGGGCGCCGATATCGAAGGCAAGCTGGTACTGATCGCGGGTGGTGATGGCAAGGGTGCCGACTTCGCTGCCCTGCGCGAGCCGGTGGCTCAGCATTGCCGTGCCGTCGTGCTGCTTGGCCGTGACGCCGACCGTCTGGCTGAAACCTTGGGCGATGCCGTGGCGCAGGTCCGGGTCAAGACCCTCGACGAAGCCGTGCAGCGTTGTGCCGAACTGGCGCAGCCGGGCGACGCGGTCCTGCTGTCGCCTGCCTGCGCGAGCCTCGACATGTTCAAGAACTTCGAAGAACGCGGGCGCCTGTTCGCCCAGGCGGCGGAGGGGCTGGCATGATCTTCGGCATCCTCAAGCCGTATCCGTCGCCGCTGATCAGCGGCCGTGGCATCGACCTCGACTTCCCACTGCTGGCCGGCTGCCTGGCGCTGCTCGGCCTGGGCCTGGTGATGATCACCTCGGCCTCCTCGGAGGTGGCCGCGGTGCAGTCGGGCAACCCGCTGTACCACATGATCCGCCACCTGGTGTATGTCTCCCTCGGCCTGGGGGCCGGGGTGTTGACCATGCTGGTGCCGATCGCCACCTGGCAGCGCATGGGCTTCCTCATGCTGATCGGCGCCTTCGGCCTGCTGGTACTGGTGCTGGTGCCAGGCATCGGCCGCGAGGTGAACGGTTCGATGCGCTGGATCGGCTTCAGCTTCTTCAACGTGCAGCCGTCGGAGATCGCCAAGGTCTTCGTGGTCATCTACCTCGCCGGCTACCTGGTTCGCCGGCAGACAGAGGTGCGCGAAAGCTGGATGGGCTTCTTCAAGCCGTTCATCGTGCTGCTGCCGATGGCCGGCCTGTTGCTGATGGAGCCAGACTTCGGCGCTACGGTGGTGATGATGGGCGCCGCGGCGGCCATGCTGTTCCTCGGTGGGGTGGGGTTGTTCCGCTTCTCGCTGATGGTGGTGCTGGCGGTCATTTCGGTGGTGGTGCTGGTCCAGGCCCAACCGTACCGCATGGCGCGACTGATCACCTTCACCGACCCCTGGTCCGACCAGTTCGGCTCCGGCTACCAGCTGACCCAGGCGCTGATCGCCTTCGGTCGCGGCGAGTGGCTGGGCGTGGGCCTGGGCAACAGCGTGCAGAAGCAGTTCTACCTGCCCGAGGCGCACACCGACTTCGTGTTCTCGGTGCTGGCCGAAGAGCTCGGCGTGGTCGGTTCGCTGCTGACCATCGCGCTGTTCGTCTTCATCACCGTGCGCGCGCTGTACATCGGCCTGTGGGCCGAGAAGGCCAAGCAGTTCTTCGCCGCCTACATGGCCTTTGGCCTGTCGTTCCTGTGGATCGGCCAGTTCCTGATCAACATCGGCGTGAACGTCGGCCTGCTGCCGACCAAGGGCCTGACCCTGCCGTTCCTCAGCTACGGCGGCAGCTCGCTGGTGATCTGCTGCGCCTGCGTGGGGCTTTTGCTGCGGATCGAGTGGGAGAGCCGCACGCACCTGGGCAGCGAGGAGCACGAATTCAAGGAGAGCGATTTTGCCGAGGAGACCAGTCATGGCCGCTGACGGCAAGAACATCCTGATCATGGCGGGCGGTACCGGGGGGCACGTGTTCCCGGCCCTGGCCTGCGCCCGCGAGTTCCAGGCCCGTGGCTACAGCGTTCACTGGCTGGGCACCCCGCGTGGCATCGAGAACGAGCTGGTGCCTCAGGCCGGCCTGCCGTTGCACCTGATCCAGGTCACCGGCCTGCGTGGCAAGGGCAAGCTGTCGCTGCTCAAGGCGCCGTTCACCCTGGTCAAGGCCGTGCTGCAGGCGCGTCGCATCGTGCGTAAGCTCAAGCCGGTCTGCGTGGTCGGCTTCGGTGGCTATGTGACAGGCCCCGGCGGTGTTGCCGCCCGGTTGTGCGGGGTGCCGCTGGTGATCCACGAGCAGAATGCCCGCGCCGGCACCACCAATCGCCTGCTGCTGCCTTTGGCCGCGCGTGTCTGCGAAGCCTTCCCGGACACCTTCGCCGCCAGCGACAAGCTGCGTACCACCGGCAATCCGGTGCGTCCGGAGCTGTTCATGGACGCGGCGCGCGCGCCCCTGGCCGAGCGCCGTGCGCGCCTGCTGGTCATGGGTGGCAGCCTGGGTGCGGAACCATTGAACAAATTGTTGCCTAAGGCCCTGTCCGAAGTGCCGGAGAACCTGCGCCCCGAGGTGTTCCACCAGGCCGGGAAAAACCACGCCCCCGTCACCGCCGAGCGTTATCACGAGGCAGGTGTCGAGGCCCAGGTCGAACCGTTCATCAAGGACATGGCCCATGCCTATGGCTGGGCCGATATGGTGGTGTGCCGGGCCGGCGCCCTGACCGTCAGCGAACTCGCGGCGGCGGGCCTGCCCTCGATGCTGGTGCCCTTGCCCCATGCCATCGACGACCACCAGACCCACAACGCCCAATACCTGGCTCGCGAAGGCGCCGCCTTCCTGATGCCACAAGCGACTACTGGCGCAGCGCAGCTCGCTGAACGCCTGAACGAGGTGCTGATGCAACCCGAGAAACTCAACGCCATGGCCGGCACCGCCCGCCGCCTGGCCAAACCTGGCGCAACCAGCACCGTGGTCGATATCTGCCTGGAGGTGGCCCATGGTTGAGAGCCAGAAAGCCATGCCCCAGCCAAAGATGGGCCGTATCCGTCGCATCCATTTCGTCGGCATCGGCGGCGTGGGCATGTGCGGCATCGCCGAAGTGCTGCTGAACCTGGGCTACGAAGTATCCGGTTCCGACCTGAAAGAGTCGCCGGTGACCGAGCGCCTGCAGTCGTTCGGCGCGCAGATCTTCGTCGGCCACCGCGCCGAGAACGCCGCCAACGCCGATGTGCTGGTGGTGTCCAGCGCGATCAACCCGGCCAACCCGGAAGTCGCCACCGCCCTGGAGCGGCGGATTCCCGTGGTGCCGCGTGCCGAGATGCTTGCCGAGCTGATGCGCTATCGCCACGGCGTGGCCGTTGCCGGCACCCACGGCAAGACCACCACCACCAGCCTGCTGGCCTCGGTGTTCGCCGCCGGCGGCCTGGACCCGACCTTCGTCATCGGCGGTCGCCTGACCGCGGCCGGCACCAACGCGCAACTGGGCACCAGCCGCTACCTGATCGCCGAGGCCGACGAGAGCGACGCCAGCTTCCTGCACCTGCAGCCGATGGTCGCCGTGGTCACCAATATCGACGCCGATCACATGGCCACTTACGAAGGCGACTTCAACAAGCTGAAGAAGACCTTCGTCGAGTTCCTGCACAACCTGCCGTTCTACGGGCTGGCGGTGATGTGCCTGGACGACCCGGTGGTGCGCGAGATCCTGCCGCAGGTCAAGCGCCCGACCGTCACCTACGGCTTCAGCGAAGAGGCTGACATCCGCGCCATCAACGTGCGTCAGCAGGGCATGCAGACCCACTTCACCGTGCTGCGCCGTGACTGCGAGCCGCTCGAGGTGTCGGTGAACATGCCGGGCAACCACAACGTGCTCAACGCCCTGGCCACCATCGCCATCGCCACCGACGAAGGCATCAGCGACGAAGCCATCGTCCAGGGCCTGTCGGGCTTCCAGGGCGTCGGTCGACGCTTCCAGGTCTACGGTGAGCTGCCGGTCGACGGTGGCAGCGTGATGCTGGTCGACGACTACGGTCACCACCCGACCGAGGTCGCCGCGGTGATCAAGGCCGTGCGTGGCGGTTGGCCGAGCCGCCGCCTGGTGATCGTCTACCAGCCGCACCGCTACAGCCGTACCCGCGACCTGTACGACGATTTCGTCCAGGTGCTGGGCGATGCCAACGTGCTGTTGCTGATGGAGGTCTACCCGGCCGGCGAAGAGCCGATCCCCGGCGCCGACAGCCGCCAGCTGTGCCACAGCATCCGCCAGCGCGGCAAGCTCGATCCGATCTACATCGAACGTGGCGCCGAGCTCGCGCCGCTGGTCAAGCCGCTGCTGCGCGCCGGCGACATCCTGATCTGCCAGGGTGCCGGTGATGTCGGTGGCCTGGCCCCGCAATTGATGAAAAGCCCGCTGTTCGCAGGCGCCAAGCAGGAGAAGTCGAAATGACCAGCGCCTACGACAAGTTGCATTCGACCCTGGACGTCAAGGCCTTTGGCCGCGTCGCTGTGCTGTACGGTGGCAAGAGTGCCGAGCGTGAAGTTTCCCTGAAATCGGGCAAGGCCGTGATCGAGGCGCTGACCAACGCTGGTGTCGACGTAGTCGCCATCGACGTCGGCGACGACCTGCTGACCCGCCTGCAGAGCGAGAAGATCGACCGCGCCTTCATCATCCTCCACGGTCGTGGCGGTGAGGACGGCAGCATGCAGGGCCTGCTCGAGTGCCTGGGGATCCCCTACACCGGCAGCGGCATCCTCGCCTCGGCGCTGGCCATGGACAAGCTGCGCACCAAGCAGGTGTGGCAGAGCCTGGGCATCCCGACCCCGCGTCATGCGGTGCTGGGCAGCGAGCAGGACTGCATAGGCGCCAGTGCGGAACTGGGCTTCCCGTTGATCGTCAAACCCGCCCATGAAGGTTCGAGCATCGGCATGGCCAAGGTGAACAGCGAGCAAGAGCTGGTTGCCGCCTGGAAAGACGCCGCCAAGTACGATTCGCAAGTGCTGGTCGAGCAGTGGATCCACGGTCCGGAGTTCACCATCGCCGTATTGCGTGGCCAGGTGCTGCCGCCGATCGCGCTGGGCACGCCGCACGTGTTCTACGACTACGACGCCAAGTACATCGCCAATGACACCCAGTACCGCATCCCGTGCGGCCTGGACAGCGTCAAGGAGCAGGAGCTGATCGACCTTACCGCGCGCGCCTGTGATGCCGTTGGCATCGAGGGCTGGGGCCGTCTGGACGTGATGCAGGACGAGCAGGGCCGTTTCTGGCTGCTCGAGGTCAACACCGCGCCGGGCATGACCGACCATAGCCTGGTGCCCATGGCGGCCCGTGCCGCCGGCCTGGACTTCCAGCAACTGGTGCTGGCGATCCTGGCCGACAGCGTAGCGACGAGAGGTTAATAGACATGCAAGGCGCGATGATACGTCAGCAGCCACCCGTTACCGGCCGTAGCAAGCCGGTGCCGCGGGGTGCCAGCCGACTGGTGGCCGACGAGCCCGTATCGGCGCGCCTGCCACGGCCGAGCTTCGGCGGTCTCAAGCGCCTGCTGTGGCCGGTGCTGCTGGTGGCTGCGGGCTTTGGCGCCTACGAGGGCGCCATCCGCCTGATGCCCTACGCCGACCGGCCGATCACCAAGATCGACGTGCAGGGCGATCTCAGCTACATCAGCCAGCAGTCGGTGCAGCAGCGGATCGCCCCCTATGTGGCGGCGAGTTTCTTCACCGTCGACCTGGCGGCGATGCGCGTCGAACTGGAGCAGATGCCCTGGATCGCCCACGCCGAAGTGCGCCGGGTGTGGCCGGACGAGGTGGTGATCCGCCTCGAAGAACAGCTGCCGGTGGCGCGCTGGGGCGACGAGGCCTTGCTCAACAACCAGGGCCAGGCCTTCACACCGCGCGAGCTGGCCAACTACGAGCACCTGCCGCAGCTGTTCGGGCCGCAGCGCGCTCAGCAACAAGTCATGCAGCAGTATCAGGTATTGAGCCAGATGCTGCGCCCCATGGGCTTTTCCATCGCTCGCCTGGAGCTGCGCGAGCGAGGCAGCTGGTTCCTGACCACCGGTGCGGGCAGCGCCGGTGCGGGCGTCGAGCTGCTGCTGGGGCGCGACCATCTGGTGGAGAAGATGCGCCGTTTCATTGCCATTTACGACAAATCGCTTAAAGACCAGATCACCAATATCGCCCGCATCGATCTGCGTTATTCCAACGGACTTGCCGTTGGGTGGCGGGAACCGAATGCACCGACGACGGCCCAACCCGCCGTTGCGAAGAATTAGAGAGAGGCAGGACCATGGCAAACGCGCATAGCGGCAAAATGATCGTCGGGCTGGACATCGGCACCTCCAAGGTGGTGGCGCTGGTGGGTGAGGTCGGCGAGGACGGCACCCTGGAGATCGTCGGGATCGGCACCCATCCGTCCCGCGGCCTGAAGAAGGGCGTGGTGGTGAACATCGAATCGACCGTGCAGTCGATCCAGCGCGCCGTCGAAGAGGCCCAGCTGATGGCCGGCTGCCGCATCCACTCGGCGTTCGTCGGCGTGGCCGGCAACCACATCCGCAGCCTGAACTCCCACGGCATCGTCGCCATCCGCGACCGCGAAGTCAGCACCGCCGACCTCGAGCGCGTGCTCGACGCCGCCCAGGCCGTGGCCATTCCGGCCGACCAGCGGGTGCTGCACACCCTGCCGCAGGACTACGTGATCGACAACCAGGAAGGCGTGCGCGAGCCCCTGGGCATGTCGGGCGTGCGCCTGGAAGCCAAGGTCCACGTGGTCACCTGCGCGGTCAACGCGGCGCAGAACATCGAGAAGTGCGTGCGCCGCTGCGGCCTGGAAATCGACGACATCATCCTCGAGCAGCTGGCCTCGGCCTACTCGGTGCTGACCGACGACGAGAAAGAGCTGGGCGTGTGCCTGGTGGACATCGGCGGCGGCACCACCGACATCGCCATCTTCACCGAAGGCGCGATCCGTCACACCGCGGTGATCCCGATCGCCGGTGATCAGGTCACCAACGACATCGCCATGGCCCTGCGTACCCCCACGCAGTACGCCGAGGAAATCAAGATCCGCTATGCCTGCGCCCTGGCCAAGCTGGCCGGTGCCGGCGAGACCATCAAGGTGCCGAGCGTCGGCGACCGCCCGCCGCGCGAGCTGTCGCGCCAGGCCCTGGCCGAAGTGGTGGAGCCGCGTTACGACGAGCTGTTCACCCTGATCCAGGCCGAACTGCGACGCAGCGGTTTCGAGGACCTGGTGCCGGCCGGCATCGTCCTCACCGGCGGCACCGCGAAGATGGAAGGCGCCGTGGAACTGGCCGAGGAGATCTTCCACATGCCGGTACGCCTGGGCGTGCCGCACAGCGTTCGGGGCCTGAGCGACGTGGTGCGCAACCCGATCTATTCCACCGGCGTGGGCCTGCTCACCTACGGCCTGCAGAAGCAGTCCGAGGACCCGTCCCTGACCGGTATCAGCAACAGCAACAGCAGCAACAACAGCTATGGCGATGAACCGAAGGGCCCTGTGCTTGAACGACTCAAGCGTTGGGTCCAGAGCAACTTCTAAGTTTCAAAGCAGTAGTGGTAGGCGCGACAACTAGAGAACTGTAAGGAGAGGGAAAATGTTCGAGCTCGTAGACAACGTCCCGCAGAGTCCGGTCATCAAGGTGATCGGCGTTGGGGGTGGTGGCGGCAACGCCGTCAACCACATGGTCAAAAGCAACATCGAAGGCGTCGAGTTCATCTGCGCCAACACCGATGCCCAGGCGCTGAAGAACATCGGCGCGCGCACCATCCTGCAACTGGGCACGGGTGTGACCAAGGGCCTGGGTGCCGGTGCCAATCCGGAGGTCGGCCGTCAGGCCGCGCTGGAAGACCGTGAGCGCATCGCCGAAGTGCTGCAAGGCACCAACATGGTGTTCATCACCACCGGCATGGGCGGCGGTACCGGTACCGGCGCGGCGCCGATCATCGCCGAAGTGGCCAAGGAAATGGGCATCCTCACCGTTGCGGTGGTGACCCGTCCGTTCCCGTTCGAGGGCCGCAAGCGCATGCAGATTGCCGACGAAGGCATCCGCATGCTGGCTGAGAGCGTAGACTCGCTGATCACCATCCCCAACGAGAAGCTGCTGACCATCCTGGGCAAGGATGCAAGCCTCTTGTCCGCCTTCGCCAAGGCCGACGACGTGCTGGCCGGTGCCGTTCGCGGTATTTCCGACATCATCAAGCGTCCCGGCATGATCAACGTCGACTTCGCCGACGTGCGCACCGTGATGGGCGAGATGGGCATGGCGATGATGGGTACCGGTTGCGCCAGCGGCCCGAACCGTGCGCGCGAAGCCACCGAGGCGGCGATTCGCAACCCGCTGCTCGAGGACGTCAACCTGCAGGGCGCCCGCGGCATCCTGGTGAACATCACCGCCGGTCCCGACCTGTCGCTGGGCGAGTACTCCGACGTGGGTAGCATCATCGAGGCCTTCGCCTCCGACCACGCGATGGTCAAGGTCGGCACCGTGATCGACCCGGATATGCGCGACGAACTGCACGTGACCGTGGTGGCCACCGGCCTGGGCGCGCGCATCGAGAAGCCGGTCAAGGTGGTCGACAACACCCTGCAGACCGCCCAGCAGGCTTACGAGGCCTCCAATCCGGCCCCGGTTCGCCAGGAGCAGTCGGCGGTCAACTACCGTGACCTGGAGCGTCCGACCGTGATGCGCAACCAGGCCCACGCCGGTGCCGCGGCGGCCGCTAAACTCAACCCACAGGATGATCTGGACTACCTGGATATCCCGGCGTTCCTGCGTCGTCAGGCCGATTGATGGAATTTATCAGGGGTATTAGGGTGATTGGTGTTCAGCAAAGGCCGGGTCTGTTATCATCCCCAGCCTTTGTTGATACCTGTTCGCAATTTGCGCTGAAGCGGCCAATGCCATGATTAGACAACGCACCCTGAAGAATACCATCCGTGCCACAGGTGTCGGCCTGCACTCCGGGGAGAAGGTCTACCTGACCCTCAAGCCTGCGCCTGTCGACACCGGCATCGTCTTCCGTCGCGCCGACCTCGACCCTGTGGTCGAAATCCCGGCGCGCGCGGCCAACGTCGGCGAGACCACCATGTCGACGACGCTGGTCAACGGTGACGTCAAAGTCGATACGGTCGAGCATCTGCTCTCCGCCATGGCGGGCCTGGGCATCGATAACGCCTACGTCGAGCTCTCCGCCTCGGAAGTGCCGATCATGGATGGCAGCGCCGGACCCTTCGTATTCCTGATCCAATCGGCCGGCCTGGAAGAACAGGACGCAGCCAAGAAGTTCATCCGCATCCTGCGCGAAGTGACAGTGGAGGAGGGCGACAAGCGCGCCACTTTCCTGCCTTTCGACGGGTTCAAGGTGAGCTTCGAGATCGACTTCGATCACCCGGTCCTCAAGGGCCAGACCCAGAGTGCGGTCGTCGACTTCTCCAGCACCTCGTTCGTCAAGGAAGTCAGCCGTGCCCGCACGTTCGGCTTCATGCGTGACATCGAGTACCTGCGCAAGCACAACCTTGCGCTGGGTGGCAGTGTGGAGAACGCCATCGTGGTCGACGAGACCGGCGTGCTTAACGAAGACGGCCTTCGTTCCGATGACGAATTCGTCAAGCACAAGATCCTCGACGCCATCGGCGACCTTTATCTGCTGGGCAACAGCCTGATCGGCGAGTTCAAGGGCTACAAGTCCGGGCACGCGCTGAACAACCAGCTGTTGCGCAAGCTGATCGCTGAAACCGACGCTTGGGAAGTGGTCACCTTCGAAGATGCCAGCACGGCACCGATCTCGTACATGCGCCCTGTTGCGGCCGTGTAAGTTCGAACACTCTCTCTAGTGATTAAGGCCACCTTCGGGTGGCCTTTTTTATTGGGGTGTCGAAAGATGGAGCCCGGGAGCGGGCATGACTCTCGATACGTCCGCGCACGCTATCGCGGGGACGTGTATCAGGCTTTGCCTTGCGCGTGTGCCGCCAGACGCTCCAGCGCTGCGCGCAGCTTCGGGTCGCTGATGCCTTCGGCCGAGCCGCGGATGCTGTCTGCGGCAGATTCCGAAAGCTCGGGCCCGTGACCTTCGTGTTTTGCCGCCACCAGCGGCGGCTGGACCTTGAACTGGATGCGGCTCAGGTTGGCGAACGCTTCCATGGCTTGCAGCTGGCGTTGCAGGCGCTTTTGCTGGTAGCGCAGGCGGGTGGCCCAATGGCCGTCGGTCACCACCAGCAACAATGTTCCTTCCTTCCAGGAGGCCACGTGGCAGTGCTCGCGGGCGGCCGGTTGCAGCTGGCTTTCCAGCAGGCGCTGCAGGTGCTCCAGGCGTTCGGCCTGGTTGAGCAGCAGGCGCAGGGGCCGGGCCTTGCGCAACAGGTCGGCGGGGGGGCGGGCAGGGGTGGGTTTGTAGGCCATGGAGGTCTGCAGAGGGATACAGGATCAACAGTCTACCAGTTGGGCATTCATCGCGGGGCAAGTCGCAGCGGCGGGCGACGGGGCGTGGGAATTGGCTTGCCCTGCGATCGCGTGCCGGATCTTGATGCAAGTCATTCGCGATACGTTTCATCTTCACGCACCTTGAACTTGCGCAAAAAGCCCCTATGTTAGTCAGGCCCCCTAAAAGCGCTGTGCCAGCATCGTGGAAATCCACCACTTTCCTCACCATCGTTTCCGGGTAGAATGCTCGTTCGCATGCGGCCTCAGGGCTGCACGGGCGACTCACGGGGCCGCCCTCCATCCCTACGTGTGGAAGATCCTGCCGATATGTTTGCGCCTTTGTTAAAAAAACTTTTTGGAAGCAAGAACGAGCGTGAAATCAAACGCATGCTCAAGACGGTGAGCACCGTCAATGCCTTCGAAGAGAAGATGGTGGCCCTCTCCGACGAGCAGCTGCGGGGCAAGACCGCAGAGTTCAAGGAACGCCTGGCCAAAGGCGAGACGCTCGACCAGCTGCTGCCCGAAGCCTTCGCCGTGGCCCGCGAGGCCGGCAAGCGCGTAATGGGCATGCGTCACTTCGATGTCCAGCTGATCGGCGGCATGACCTTGCACGAAGGCATGATCGCAGAAATGCGCACAGGTGAAGGCAAGACCTTGGTCGGTACCCTGGCCGTGTACCTCAACGCGCTGTCCGGCAAGGGCGTGCACGTGGTCACCGTCAACGACTACCTGGCCCGCCGCGACGCCAACTGGATGCGTCCGCTGTACGAGTTCCTCGGCCTCAACGTCGGCATCGTCTCGGCCTTCCAGCCGCCGGAAGAAAAGCGCGCCGCCTATGCCGCCGACATCACCTACGGCACCAACAACGAATTCGGTTTCGACTACCTGCGCGACAACATGGCGTTCAGCCAGGACGAGAAGTTCCAGCGTGAGCTGAACTTCGCCGTGATCGACGAAGTCGACTCGATCCTCATCGACGAAGCGCGCACCCCGTTGATCATCTCCGGCCAGGCCGAGGACAGCTCCAAGCTGTACATCGAGATCAATCGCCTGATCCCGCGCCTGACCCAGCACATCGAGGAAGTCGAAGGCCAGGTGACCCAAGAGGGCCACTACACCATCGACGAGAAGAGCCGTCAGGTCGAACTGAACGAGGCCGGCCACCAGTTCATCGAGGACATGCTGACCCAGTCCGGCCTGCTGGCCGAGGGCGAGAGCCTGTACTCGGCGCACAACCTGAGCCTGCTGACCCACGTCTACGCCGGCCTGCGCGCGCACAAGCTGTTCCACCGCAACGTCGAGTACATCGTCCAGGAAGGCCAGATCCTCCTGATCGACGAGCACACCGGCCGCACCATGCCGGGCCGCCGCCTGTCCGAAGGCCTGCACCAGGCCATCGAGGCCAAGGAAAACCTGAACATCCAGGCCGAGAGCCAGACCCTGGCCTCGACCACCTTCCAGAACTACTTCCGCCTCTATACCAAGCTGTCCGGCATGACCGGTACCGCTGACACCGAGGCATTCGAGTTCGCCCAGATCTACAACCTCAACGTGATGGTCATCCCACCGAATAAGCCGTTGGCCCGCAAGGACTTCAACGACCTGGTGTACCTGACCGCCGACGAGAAGTACGCCGCGATCATCGCCGACATCAAGGAAAGCATGGCCCACGGCCGTCCGGTCCTGGTCGGTACCGCGACCATCGAAACCTCCGAGCACATGTCCAACCTGCTCAAGAAGGAAGGTATCGACCACAAGGTCCTGAACGCCAAGTACCACGAAAAAGAAGCCGAGATCATCGCGCAAGCCGGTGCTCCGGGTGCACTGACCATCGCCACCAACATGGCCGGCCGTGGTACCGACATCCTGCTGGGCGGCAACTGGGAGGCCGAGGTGGCCGCCCTGGACAACCCGACCGCCGAACAGATCGCCCAGATCAAGGCCGACTGGCAGAAGCGTCACCAGCAGGTGCTGGAAGCCGGTGGCCTGCACGTGATCGCCTCTGAGCGCCACGAGTCGCGCCGTATCGACAACCAGCTGCGTGGCCGTGCCGGCCGTCAGGGCGACGCCGGCTCCAGCCGTTTCTACCTGTCGCTGGAAGACAGCCTGATGCGCATCTTCGCCTCCGACCGGGTGAAGAATTTCATGAAGGCGCTGGGCATGCAGTCCGGTGAGGCCATCGAGCACCGCATGGTAACCAACGCCATCGAGAAGGCGCAGCGCAAGGTCGAAGGCCGCAACTTCGACATCCGCAAGCAACTGCTCGAATATGACGACGTGGCCAACGAGCAGCGCAAGGTGATCTACCACATGCGCAACAGCCTGCTGGCCGCCGAGAACATCGGTGACACCATCGCCGAGTTCCGCCAGGAAGTGCTCGATGCCACCATCAGCCAGCATATTCCGCCGCAATCGCTGCCCGAGCAGTGGGACGTGGCCGGCCTGGAAGCTTCGCTGGCCAGCGATTTCGCCATCAAGCTGCCGATCCAGCAGTGGCTCGACGAGGACGATCACCTCTACGAGGAGACCCTGCGCGAGCGGCTGATCAAGGAAATCACCGACGCCTACAACGAGAAGGAAGACCAGGCCGGTATCGACGCCCTGCGCACCTTCGAGAAGCAGATCCTGCTGCGCGTGCTGGACGACCTGTGGAAAGACCACCTGTCGACCATGGACCACCTGCGCCACGGTATCCACCTGCGCGGCTATGCGCAGAAGAACCCGAAGCAGGAGTACAAGCGCGAGTCGTTCACCTTGTTCCAGGAGCTGCTGGAGTCGATCAAGCGCGACACCATCCGCGTGCTCTCGCACGTCCAGGTACGCCGCGAAGATCCGGCCGAGGAAGAGGCGCGCCTGCGCCGCGAGGCCGAGGAGCTGGCCAGCCGCATGCAGTTCCAGCATGCCGCCGCGCCGGGCCTGGAAGGCGAGCAGCTGGCCGAGGAGGGCGCCGAAGTCGCCGTGGCCTCCGCGCCGGTTCGCAACGACATGAAGCTGGGCCGCAACGAGCCGTGCTGGTGTGGTTCGGGCAAGAAATTCAAGCATTGCCATGGTCAGATTGAATGATCTGAACCACCTGCAGTAACGTGATACATCCAGGGCCGCTTCGCGGCCCTTTCGCGAGATAAGGCCGCTCCCGCAGGAAACGCGACAATCCTGTAGGAGCGGCCTTGTGTCGCTAATGGGGCGCGAAGCGGCCCCGTTTTTGTTCTCAACCGATTTATCTAGGAGCGCTCTAATGGCTGTTGGTCTTGGTCCCCTGCCCACCCTGCACCCGGTTCCCGGTTTCGAACTCGGTATCGCCTCGGCGGGCATCAAGCGCCCAGGGCGCAAGGATGTGGTGGTGATGCGCTGCGCCGAAGGCTCCAGCGTCGCCGGTGTGTTCACCCTCAACGCCTTCTGCGCGGCCCCGGTGATCCTTTCCAAGCAGCGTGTGCAGGGTACCGTGCGTTACCTGCTGACCAACACCGGCAACGCCAACGCCGGCACCGGCGCACCGGGCCTGGCCGCCGCCGAGCGCACCTGCGCCAAGTTGGCCGAGCTTGCCGGCGTGCCGGCTGAATCCGTGCTGCCGTTCTCCACCGGCGTGATCGGCGAGCCGCTGCCGGTCGAGAAGATCGAAGGCGCGCTGCAGGCCGCCCTGGACAACCTGTCGGAAAACCACTGGGCCGAAGCCGCCACCGGCATCATGACCACCGACACCCTGCCCAAGGGCGCCAGCCGCCAGTTCCAGTACGATGGCAAGACCATCACCGTCACCGGCATCAGCAAGGGCGCGGGCATGATCCGTCCGAACATGGCCACCATGCTCGGCTACATCGCCACCGACGCCAAGGTCGCCCCGGCGGTGCTCAAGGACTTGATGCTCGACGGTGCCAACAAGTCGTTCAACCGCATCACCATCGACGGCGACACCTCGACC
The DNA here is from genome assembly GCF_054060555.1 of Pseudomonas sp. TE6283. Classification (NCBI taxonomy): domain Bacteria; kingdom Pseudomonadati; phylum Pseudomonadota; class Gammaproteobacteria; order Pseudomonadales; family Pseudomonadaceae; genus Pseudomonas; species Pseudomonas sp. TE6283. The sequence continues at coordinate 20,682 of NZ_JBSSDH010000008.1, read as the reverse complement.
AATGACTGCTGCATGCTGATCGCCACCGGCAAGGCCGATGTGCCGGAAGTGACCGAGGCCAGCGGCGCACTGTTCGAGGCGCTGAAGAAGGCGGTGTTCGAGGTGTGCATGGAGGTGGCCCAGGCCATCGTCCGCGACGGCGAAGGCGCTACCAAGTTTGTCACCGTGCAGGTCAACGGCGGTGGCAATCACCAGGAGTGCCTGGACGTCGGCTACGCCGTGGCTCACTCGCCGCTGATCAAGACCGCGCTGTTCGCCTCCGACCCCAACTGGGGCCGTATCCTCGCCGCGGTCGGTCGGGCCGGCGTGCCGGCGCTGGACGTGAGCCTGATCGATGTGTACCTGGATAGCGTCTGCATCGCCAGCAAGGGTGGACGCAGCCCGAGCTACACCGAGGACCAGGGCGCCAAGGTGATGGCCCAGGAGGAGATCACCATCCGCATCGAACTGGGCCGTGGCCAGTGCAGCGAAACAATCTGGACCACCGACCTGTCCCACGAGTACGTGAAGATCAACGCCGAGTACCGCACCTGATCCATCGCGGGGCAAGCCCGCTCCCACGCAGACTGTCGTGGGAGCGGGCTTGCCCCGCGATTACTGCACACTGTCCGCAACATGGAGCCGAACCATGAGCTATCACCTGATCATCGGCGACAAGCTGTATTCCTCCTGGTCGCTGCGCGGCGCCCTGGCCCTCGAGCTGGCCGGCGTCCCCTACGAAGAAACCCTGGTCAAGCTCAACCAGCCTGACACCCGCCAGCGCCTGCTGGCCTTCTCGGCCACCGCCAAGGTGCCGTTGCTGCAAAGCGAGCATGGCGTCATCGCCGACTCCCTGGCCATCGCCGAATACCTCAACGAACGCCACCCCGAGGCCCGCCTGTGGCCAGAGGACGTTGCCGCCCGCGCCCAGGCCCGTTCGGCCTGCGCGCAGATGCACAGCGGCTTCTTCGCCCTGCGCGGTGCCATGCCATTCGACCTGTCCCGTGACGAAGCACTGGCCGAGATGCCGTTGGACGTGCAGGTCGATATCGACCGCATTGTCGCCCTGTGGAGCGAATGCCGCTTGGTGGCCAAGGAAAACGGCCCGTTCCTGTTCGGCCGCCCGACCTTGGCCGACGCCTTCTTCGCCCCTGTGGCCGTGCGCTTGCGCACCTACCGTGTCGTGGTGCCGGCCGAAGCGGCTGCCTACATCGAGACCATTTATCAATGGCCAGCCTTCCAGGCCTGGCAAAAAGCTGGCCTGGCGGAGCGTGAAGGGTGAAACGAATTCATGTAGTCGCAGCGGTCATTCGTGGTGCCGACGGGCGGATCCTGATCGCCCGCCGCGCCGATACCCAGCACCAGGGGGGGCTGTGGGAGTTCCCTGGTGGCAAGGTGGAGGAGGGCGAGGGCGTCGAGGCGGCGCTGGCCCGCGAATTGCGCGAGGAGCTGGGGATCGAGGTTGCGGGTTCGCGGCCGTTGATCAAGGTCAGCCACGACTATCCGGACAAGCAGGTGCTGCTGGATGTACGTGAAGTGCATGCCTTTACCGGCGAGCCCCACGGCGCCGAAGGCCAGCCCCTGGCCTGGGTGGCGCCGCGTGACCTGGGTCAGTATGAGTTCCCCGAGGCCAACAAGCCGATCGTCGCCGCGGCGCGCTTGCCCGACCAGTACCTGATCACCCCGGACGGCTTGGAGGTGCCTGAGCTGCTCAAGGGTATCCAGAAGGCCGTGGCCAGCGGCATCAGGCTGATCCAGCTGCGTGCGCCGGACATGTACGACCCCAAGTACCGCGATGTGGCGGTGGATGCGGTCGGCCTGTGCGCGGGCAAGGCCCAATTGATGCTCAAGGGGCCGTTGGAATGGCTGGGCGACTTCCCGTCGGCCGGCTGGCACCTGACCGCCGCGCAATTGCGCAAGTACGCGGCCAAGGGGCGTCCATTCCCTAAGGCGCGCTGGCTGGCGGCGTCCTGTCACAGCGCCGAGGAGCTGGCGCTGGCCGAGCAGATGGGGGTGGATTTCGTCACCTTGTCGCCGGTGCAGGCGACCCAGACTCATCCCGAGGCGGTGCCGTTGGGCTGGGATGAAGCGCAGCGGTTGATCGGCGGGATCAGCCATCCGGTGTTTCTGCTGGGCGGGGTCGGGCCTGGTGAGCGGGAGCGGGCCTGGGAGGTTGGGGCGCAGGGGGTTGCAGGGATCAGGGCGTTCTGGCCTGAGAGCTGAGTAATTGGGGCCGCTTTGCGGCCCATTGCGACACTAGGCCGCTCCCACAGGTATGGCGCAGTATTCAATGTCTGCGCGGTACCTGTGGGAGCGGCCTTGTGTCGCGATGGGCTGCGCAGCAGCCCCGGCAATCTCAGGCCTCAGGTTTAGCCGCAGGCTGCCACAAGACCTCTGCAATTCCTTGGCGCCGGCCAATGATCCGTGCCGCGACGAACAGCAGGTCCGATACCCGGTTGATATAGGCCAGCCCCACCCCCTCCAGAGGTTCCAGCGCATTCAACTGCTGGCAACGCCGCTCCGCCGCCCGCGCCACGCTACGGCAGACATGGGCCTGGGCCACCAGCATCGAGCCCCCGGGCAAGATGAAATTCTTCAGCGGCCCCAGCTCTTCGTTCCAGCGGTCGATGGCCGCCTCCAGGCGCTCCACCTCGGCAATGTCCAACGCCTGGTAGCTGGGCATTGCCAGTTCCCCACCCAGATCGAACAAACGGTGCTGACAAGGCGCCAGTACCTCGATCAGCTCGCCAAGACCGGCCTCGGCCAGCCCGGCCAGCAGCACGCCCAACTGGCTGTTGAGGCTGTCTACCTCGCCGATCGCCTCGATCCGCGGATGGTCCTTGGGCACCCGGCGTCCGTCGCCCAGGCCGGTTTCGCCTTTGTCGCCGGTGCGGGTGTAGATCTTCGACAGGCGGTGGCCCATGTCATGTCTCCGTCTTGGTGGTGGTCGGCTGGGCCGGGTTCAGAGGTAGGCGCAGTGTGAAGCAGGTGCCCTGGCCGGGAGTGGACTGCACCTCCATCTGCCCTTTGTGGTTGTTGGTGATGATGAAGTACGACACCGACAGGCCCAGGCCGGTGCCCTGGCCGATTTCCTTGGTGGTGAAGAACGGCTCGAATGTGCGCTTGCGCACCGTCTCGGGCATGCCGATGCCATTGTCTTCGACCTGGATCTCCGCCCATGGCGGGTTGAGCCGCGTGCGCAGGGTGATACGCCCCGGCTCGCTGGGCTGTGGGCGCTGGTGGATGGCCTGGGCGGCATTCTTCAGCAGGTTGAGCAGCACTTGTTCCAGTTCGTTGGCGGTGCAGGGCACCGGGCCCAGTTGCGGGTCGAATTGGCGGACGATGGCCTGGCCCTTGAAGTCGAATCCGATGGCCAAGTCGAAGTCGTTGCCGGCGATCTCCACCGCCTGGTCGATCAGCGCCGGCAACTCGCAAGGCGCCAGCTGGCGGTTGCTGCGGCGGCTGAAGCTGAGCATGTGGGTGACGATCTTGGCCGCCCGGGCGCCGGCCTGCTGGATGCCGTCGAGCAGTTGCGGCACTTCGCGGCTCTCCAGGTAACGGTTGACGGCCGTCAGGTCGATGCCCAGTTCGCCGGCCTGCTCCTGGTTGCGCGGCAGGTCCGGCGACAGGCGTCGGCGGATGTTCTGCACGTTGTGCAGGATCGCGCCCAGCGGGTTATTGATCTCGTGGGCCATGCCTGCGGCCAGGCCGCCGACCGAGAGCATCTTTTCCGACTGCACCATCATTTCTTCCAGGGACAGGCGCTGGGTGATGTCGTCGATGCGGATCACCACGCCACGTCCGGCGCCGCCCATCAGTGGGTAGAAGGTCAGGGCGTAGTGGCGCAGGTCCTCGCCCTTTGGCCAGGTAACCCGCTCGATCTTGGCCACCCGGTACTTCTCCACGCTCTCCTTGAGCTGCGGCAGGAAGGGCTTGAGCGGCTCGAAGGCGAGGAACACCGGCTGGTTCAGCGCCTCGTCCAGCGGCGTGCCGGAGAGCACCGTTGCCTCGTGGTTCCACTGGGTGACGTAGAGCTGCTCGTCGAGGGCGATCAGTGCCGAGGGCATGGAGTCGATGATGCTGTTCAGGTAGTTCTGAAAGCCCGTGAGCTTTTTCTCGATCTTGCTGCGCACCTGGACTTCCAGCTCCAGCTTGCGGTTGGTGTGGCGGGTTTCCTCGGCCAGACCCTGGGCCTGGTCGTAGGCGTCCTGGAACTCGTCGCGGGTGCGCTTGAGCTGCTGCTCGCGGGCCTCGATGCGCGAGAGCATGGTGTTGAACGCCTCGGCCAGGCTGCCGATCTCGTCGTCGTTGCCGCGCTGGGCGCGCAGGGCGTAGCTCTCCTCGCGGGTAACCTGGCGGGTGAGCTCTTCGAGGCGATTGATCGGCAGGGTGATCAGGCGCTTGATCTGCCGGGCGATGACCAGCCACAGCAGTATGCTGAACACCAGGATGGCCAGGCTGGCCGATAGCGTGCCGGTGTAGAACGCGGTGGGCAACTCGCTGCTGGCCACCAGCAGCAGGTGCGCGGGTGGGGCGGCGCTGCGCGGCAGGCGGATCAGCTGGGTGCTGCGAAACTCCATGAGGCGCCAGCCGTCGATGTTGCGGTAGCGCTTGGGCAGGGTTAGCGGGTCGCCGTGCTGCAGCTGGGCCAGCATCTGCCCGTCACCGCCATAGATCGCGGCGGCGCGAAGCGGCGAATAGCTGTCGAGCTCCTTGAGCAGTGCCGTGGCGTTCTCTGCCGAGTCGCCGGCGCGCGCGGACATCTGCGGGTTGGAGACCAGCTTGCCGATGGTCTGCAGGGCCTGGGGCGCCATGCTTTCCTGGGTGATCCAATAGGCGGCGCTGATGAAGGCGAGGTTGGCCACCAACAGGATGGTCACCAGCAGCACCAGCAGGGCCGCCAGCAGTTTCTGCCCGACCGGGAGGTTTTCCAGGCGTTGACGCAGGGTCATGGGTGAGGAGGTGTCCTGTCCTGTGGATGAATGCCGTCAGTCGCTACGCAGTCCGCGCGCCTGCAAGTTATCGACCAGGCGCCGCTGCAGCCGTTCCAGGGCCGGTACCGCCAGGTCATGGCGGTTGGCGGTACGGCAGGCGTGGCCGAGCAGGTAGTGGACCTCGGTGCGTCGGCCATGGCGGACATCCTGGTACATGGAAGAGTAGTTGGCCGCGGTGGCGAGAATCACCCGCTGCACTTCCTCATGCAGGTCGTGGGCGGCCTCGGGCTGGCCGCAACGGCGCAGCAGGTCGGCCAGTTCGTCACACAGCTGGTCGACTTCGGCCAGGTGGCCGAGCAGGCCACCGTTCTGGCAGTCGTGCAGCACGGTGAGCGGGTTGATCGCGCAGTTGAGGGCCAGTTTGCGCCACAGGCGGGTGGGGATGTCGAGCGACCACTGGGCCGGGATGCCGGCGTCATCCAGGTCTGCGAACCAGGACGGGACGTTGGGGTTGGCCGGATCACCCAGCCAATTGAAACCGTGGCCGGCGAAGCGCACCTGCCAGTCGGCCTCGCGGAACGCGCCCTCGGTGCTGGAGGCGAAGATGCAGCGGGCGTGGGGCACCTGGTCGGCGACTTCGTCCTGGCTGCCCAGGCCGTTCTGCAACAGCACCAGTTCGGCGCCGTTGGCCAGTCTCGCGGCCAGGCGCGCCACGGCTGGCGCGGCATCGTAGGCCTTGCAGGCCACCAACAGGCGATGAATCGGCCCTTGGGCATCGAAGGTTTCCGCGGGGATCGCGTAGTGCTGGGTCTTGTCCTGTTCGAACAGCGTCAGCTTGCCTGCGCCCTGGTAACTGGACAGGCGCTGCTTATCGCGCAGGATCAGGCGGACCGCCTTGCCGGCGCGGGCCAGGCGACAGGCCCAGAGGCTGCCGAGGCTACCGGCGCCGAGAATATGCCAGGTGCTGCTCATCTGCGTTTCGCAACCCGTTATAATGAGCCCGCATTTTAACCATCAAACCCGACGCGCTCCATCTTCAAGCCGAGCGCGCTTTTTTTTCTGGAGATCATCCATGCCTTCGTTCGACGTGGTATCGGAACTGGACAAGCACGAAGTGCAGAACGCCGTCGACAACGCCATCAAGGACCTCGACCGCCGTTACGACCTCAAGGGCAAGGGCACCTTCGAGTTCAAGGACAAGGAACAGACCGTGCTGCTGACCGCCGAGGAGGAGTTCCAGCTCGAGGCGATGCTGGAAATCCTGCGCCTGGCGCTGGTCAAGCGCAAGATCGACGTCAAATGCCTGGAAACCAAGGATCCCTACGCATCCGGCAAGGAAAAGAAGCAGGAAGCCAAGTTCCGCGAGGGCATCGACAAGGACCTGGCCAAGAAGATCGTCGCCACCATCAAGGATGGCAAGCTCAAGGTCCAGGCCGCCATCCAGGGCGAGCAGGTGCGCGTGACCGGCAAGAAGCGTGACGACCTGCAGGAAGCCATCGCCCTGCTGCGCACCAAGGAATTCGACATGCCGCTGCAGTTCAACAACTTCCGCGACTGATCCGTGGCGGCCCGGAACCTTGATGGCGCAGTGATGTCCATCGGGGTCCGGGCCGCTTGCTTTGCGTTGCCCGCCTCATCGTGTACTTGCCGTTCGGCATCAGGAGATAAACATGGATTTGAACGCTGAAGTCGATCAGCTGGTCCGTCAATCGCAAACCTGGCTCCCCTTGATCATGGAGTACGGCAGCCGCCTGTTGCTGGCGCTGCTGACCCTGGCCATCGGCTGGTGGATCATCAACAAGGTCAGCGCCCGCCTGGGCAAGCTGGTCGGCCTGCGCGCCGACGCGGCGCTGCAGGGCTTCATCAGCACCCTGGCCAACATCGTGCTGAAGGTGCTGCTGATGGTCAGCGTGGCCTCGATGATCGGCATCGAGACCACCTCGTTCGTCGCCGCCATCGGTGCCGCGGGCCTGGCCATCGGTCTGGCCCTGCAGGGCAGCCTGGCGAACTTCGCCGGTGGCGTGCTGATCCTGATGTTCCGTCCGTTCCGCATTGGTGACTGGATCGAGGCGCAAGGTGTCGCGGGCACCGTGGACAGCATCCAGATCTTCCACACCGTGCTGCGCACTGGCGACAACAAGACCGTGATCATGCCCAATGGCAGCCTGTCCAACGGCATCATTACCAACACCAACCGCCAGCCGACCCGCAAGGTGGTGTTCGACGTGGGCGTGGACTACGACGCCGACCTGCAGAAGGCGCGCAATGTGCTGCTGGAGCTGGCCCAGGACCCGCGCGTGCTGCAGGATCCGGCGCCGCAGGCCGTGATCTCGACCCTGGGTGACAGCTCGATCACCGTGTCGCTGCGTATCTGGACCAAGACGGCCGACTACTGGGACGTGATGTTCATGCTCAACGAGCATGCCCGCGACCGTCTGAAGGCCGAAGGCATCGACATTCCGTTTCCGCAGCGGGTGATCCGTGTGGTGCAGGAGACTGTGGCGTAGCACAAGCGCCTGCGAAATCGGGGCCGCAAAGCGGCCCCGTTTTTTTTTACACTTGTTCACAGCCAGGCGGTGCCATATCTGGCATACACCCTGATCCTGCCTGAAAACCCGATGTCCGCCATGAAACCTTTGCTGTATATCACCCCCTTGCGCGCCTTGCTGTTCGGTCTGACCCTGGCGCTGTTCGAATTGCTGACCTACCTCGCCAGCGACGCGGTCATGCCCGCCATGCCGGTGGTGGTCGGCGACCTTCAGGCCAGCACCGAGTACATCCCCCACGCCCTCAACCTCTATCTGCTGGGCGGAGTGCTTCTGCAATGGCTGATCGGCCCGCTGGCGGATCGCTACGGCCGGCGCCCATTGCTGCTGGGCGGCTGCATCTTCTTCGGCCTGGCGTGCCTGGCGACCTTCTGGGTGAAGGACATCGGCTTGTTCAACCTGTTGCGCCTGTTGCAGGGCATCGGCCTGGGTTTTGTGGTCACAGTCAGTTACCCGGCGCTCAACGAGGCTTTCAGCGAGGCCGACGCGGTGCGCATGATGGCCCTGCTGGCCAATATCGCCCTGTTGTCGCCACTGCTCGGCCCGCTGGTGGGCACCCTGATGCTGCAGTGGCTGGACTGGCGCTGGCTGTTCGTGGCGTTTGCCGCGGGCGCTGTGCTGTGCTGGCTGCTGCTCTACCGGCTGATGCCCGAAACCCTGGGGGTGGAGCGTCGCGACGGTTCGCGCCTGCCGTTCACGCCCATCCACCTGCTGCCATTGCTGGCAGGCTACGGCCAGTTGCTGGGCAATCGGCGCTTCGTGGCCGGCAGTGCGGCGCTGGGGTTGGTGGGGCTGCCGCTGATCGGCTGGATCGGCCTGTCGCCGGTGCTGCTGATCCATGACGAGGGCCTGAGCACCTTGGAATACGCGCTGTGGCAGCTGCCGGTGTTCGGTGGGCTGATCCTGGGCAACCTGATCATCAATCGAATTGCCGATCGCTATCCGCTGCCGTCACTGGTGCGTGGGGCCTTGTGGCCATACCTGGCAGGGCTGTCGCTGATGGTTGCGGCGACCTGGTATTGGCCGACGGTGCCCAGCGTGGTGGCCGGCATGTCGCTGTATGCGCTGGGATTGGGCGTGGCCAACGCCGTGCTGTACCGCATGACGCTGTTCTCCAGCGAACAGAGCAAGGGGCTGGTATCGGCGATGCTGGGGATGATCACCATCGCCCTGCTGGGGCTGGGCGGCGCGGTGTTGGCGATGCTCGGCGCGGGTGCGAGCCTGATGCACTTTGCCCTCGCCGCAGGCGTGGCGGGCGCGCTGGCGCTGTGGCCCCTGTGGTTCGTGGTAGGCGGGCGTTCGGGGAAAGGGGCTGTGACCCAGTAGAAACATCGCGGGGCAAGTCCGCTCCCACGCAGTCAGTCATTCAGGCTGAATATGTGGGAGCGGGCTTGCCCCGCGACAAGGCCGGTGAAGGCCTAGTTTTGTTCAGCCGCCGGACTCTCCACCGGCACCGGCTTTCCCCGACCAGCCTCCTGCCGCCAGTGCAGGGCGATCAGCACAAGCGTCGGAACGCCAAGCAGCGCGGTGATCAGGAAGAAGTCGTGGTAGCCGAACTTCTCCACCATCACCCCGGAATAGCCACCGATCAAACGCGGCAGCAACAGCATGATCGAGCTCAGCAGTGCGTACTGGGTGGCCGAGAACTTCAGGTTGGTCAGGCTTGACAGGTAGGCGACGAAGGCCGATGTGGCCAGCCCCGAACTGAAATTGTCCAGCGAGATGGTCACCACCAGCATTTCCAGGTTCGAGCCCATGTCGGCCAGCATCAGGAACAGGATGTTGGTCGCCGCCGAGGCCGCGCCGCCGATGAACAGGATCGGCAGGATGCCGAAGCGCACGATCAGCAGGCCACCGGCACCGGCGCCCACCAGGGTCATGATCAGGCCGAAGATCTTGCTGACGCTGGCGATCTGGTCCTTGGTGAAACCCATGTCGATGTAGAACACGTTGGCCATCACGCCCATCACCGTGTCGGACATGCGGTAGGTGGCGATCAGCCCGAGCAGCAGCAGGGCCTGCCAGCGGTAGCGCGTGATGAAGTCGTTGACCGGCGTGAGCACCGGCGCCAGGCCGCGGCGGCCCAGGGACGACAGGCATGCCCAGGTCAGCAGCACATAGAGGATCAGGCGCAGGAAAGCACGGTCTTCGAGCAGCAGGTCGAGCATGGACGAGTCGCCGAACACCACGCTGGCCCAGTCGGTGTTGAACAGCTGGGTGAAGCTGGCCGGCACCGAGACCAGCAGGACGATCAGCACGAACACCGAGGCCAGTTGGTGCATCAGCCCGTAGCGGGCCGCCGACAGCTGGGTGCGCAGGGGCACCGGCGGTTCGCGCATCACCAGGGTGGTGAACAGCGCGGGCAGCATCAGCACGCCGAACAGCACGTAGGTACCGGTCCAGGCCTCGTGCAGGTAGCTGAACCCGGTGGAACCGAACCACTCGGCGAAGAACAGCGCACCGGCGGTGGCGAGCAGGGCGGCGACCCGGTAGCCGGCCATGTAGCTGGCGGCCAGGGCGGCCTGGCGCTGGTCGTCGGCGATCTCCAGGCGGTAGGCGTCGACGGCGATGTCCTGGGTGGCCGAGGCAAAGGCCACCAGCACCGCCAGGGCGATCAGCCACGACAGGTGTTTCTGCGGGTCGCAGAAGCCCATGCCGACCAGCCCGAGCACCACCAGCACCTGGGACAGCAGCAGCCACGAACGACGACGGCCCATGCCACCGAGCAGCGGCAGGCGCCATTGGTCGAGCAGCGGCGACCAGACCCACTTGAAGGCGTAGGCCAGGCCGATCAGGCTGGCATAGCCGATGGTCTCACGCGCCACACCCGCCTCGCGCAGCCAGACCGAAAGCGTCGAGAACACCAGCATATACGGCAGGCCGGCGGCGAATCCGAGCAGCAAAAGCACCAAAGTTGACGGGCTGGCATAGGCAGCGAGCGCAGCGCGCCAGGTTTTACGGGGCATGGGCCAACATCTGCCTCAAGGTTTGCGAAAACAAAGCGCGCACTCTAACCGCTGTGCTCCATTGGACGCCAGCCATGGCGTGCCATATCCACACGATTATTGGCCACATTCACGCCTTCTGCGCGCAAGCGGGCGCGTTGTTCGTCGCCCGATGGCGTGCCCAGGGCAAGGCTCAGTCGGCCACCGGCACCCAGCACCCGGTGCCAGGGCAGGCGGGTGTCCGCCGGCAGCTGCCCCAGGGTGCGTCCGACCCAGCGCGCCGCGCGGCCGAGGCCGGCCAGTTCGGCCAATTGCCCGTAGCTGATCACCTTGCCGGCGGGGACCTGGCCCAGCACCGAGTACAGTGCCATTCGTCGGGCCTCGGCATCCTCCGGCACAGCGGGCGGTGGCGTCGAGGTCACGGGGTACTTGGCCTGTGAATGAAACCGGACAGGCGGTCCGGGCAAATGCGAGTGGAACTCATCGGCATGGTCTGGGTCTGTCCTTGCTCAGGTTGTCGGTATCTGGATAATGCCCGGCTTTTTCGTCGAATCGAACCCAAATTGCGCTTATGTCTTCTAGAACCCTGCTTTGCCTCATCGCCGCGTCCCTCTGTACCCCCGTGCTCGCCGACACCGTGTGGATGAAGAACGGTGACCGCCTGAGCGGCAAGATCAAGGTCTTCGACGGCGGCAAGCTGCTGCTGGAAACGCCCTATGGCGGCTCGATCGCCCTGGACTGGAAACAGGTGCAGACACTGGAGAGCGACCAGGAACTGCTGGTCAAGCAGGACGCCTACTCCGGCGAGAAGGCCAAGTCGCTCAAGGCCGCCGAGCCGGGCAAGGTGACCCTGGCCAACGGCGAGGCGCCGAAGACCGTCGAGCTGGCCAGCATCGAGCAGATCATGAAGCCGCGACCGCTGGTCGAGGACTTCCTGTGGAAGGGTAATGTCGATGTGGCGATGGACTACAAGCGTGCCGAGACCGACAGCGACGACTATGACGTCAGCTTCAAGACCACCGCCCGCCATGGCCGTTGGCGGCACAATGCCGAGGGCGAGTACAACCGCGAGACCAAGGACGACGTCACCACCACCAACAACTGGAGCGCCGAGTACGCCCTGGACCGCTTCATCACCGAGAAGTGGTTCTGGCAGGGGCGTCTGGAGTACAAGCGCGACCATATCGAGGACCTGGCGCGCCAGCGCACCGTCGGTACCGGCCCGGGCTACCAGTTCTGGGATGACGAACTGGGTGCGTTCTCGCTGGGTTCGCTGATCAACCGCACCGATTTCGAGTACCGCGACGGTGGCAAGGACAACTTCTATTCCGCCGCCGTGAAGTGGGACTACAACCGCTACCTGATCGGCAAGAAAGTGGAGTTCTTCACCAATGGCGAATTCGGCAAGCCGCTGGGCGGCGTGGCCGACTACTCGCTGGATGCCGAGATGGGGCTGCGCTACAAGGTGACCGAGTGGGCTTCGCTCAACCTCAAGGCGGAGAAGGACCTGATCAAGGGCACGAGCGACAGCGACTTGGACAAGACTCGCTATACCGCAGGGTTTGGTGTTACCTGGTAAAAGCAGTCGTTAGCGGTAAGCTACAAGCGGCAAGCACGAGCTGTGCAGGCACTTTCAACAGGCAGTGCCGGCTTGCTTTTTCTTGTCGGTTGTCGCTTATAGCTTGCAGCTGATTTTCTTCAGGAGCCTATTCAGTGAGTACCAACGCCCTTCGCCCCGCCCGGGAACTGCTGCTCAAGGAGTACCGCGGCGTCCTCTCGACTCACTCCAAGTCCATGCCCGGCTATCCCTTCGGTTCGGTGGTGCCTTACTGCCTGGACGCCGAGGGCCATCCGCTGATCCTCATCAGCCGTATCGCCCAGCACACCCACAACCTGCAGAAAGATCCGAAGTGTTCACTGCTGGTGGGCGAGCGCGACGCCGAGGACGTGCAGGCGGTCGGGCGCCTGACGGTGATGGCCGAGGCGCGCAAGCTGACCGACGAAGCGGCCATCGAGTCTGCCGCGGCCCGCTACTACCGGTACTTCCCCGAATCGGCCAACTACCACAAGGCCCACGACTTCGATTTCTGGGTGCTCGAGCCGGTACGCCATCGCTACATCGGTGGCTTCGGCGCGATCCACTGGCTCGACCAGGTGACCCTGACCAATCCCTTTGCGGGCAAGGCCGAGGCCAGCATGATCGAGCACATGAACAGCGACCACGCCAATGCCATCGCCCATTACGTCGAACTGAGCGACCTGCCGCGCACGGCGCCGGCCGAAATGGTTGGTATCGACAGCGAAGGCATGCATCTGCGTATCGGCCAGGGGGTATACTGGCTGGCTTTCCCGAGTACCTGCAACACGCCGACACAAGTTCGTGAAGCCTTGGTTTTGCTGGCCCGCGCTGACCAGTGGCCGGTTGCGGAAAGCGTCGAGGGTTGAAAACAGGCGTCGAGGCATCCATCTGATGGTCTTACAGGAAGATTCTCTTCCGTCGAGGAACCCTTGATGCGTGCTTTTCTACTGCTGTTACTGCTTTTCCCCGTGCTGGAGCTGTTCGTCTTCGTCAAGGTCAGCGCGGCCATCGGTTTCTTCCCGGCGCTGCTGCTGATTATCGCCGGTTCCGCCCTGGGTGTGTTGGTGATGCGCGTTGCCGGCCTGGCCACTGCCCTGCGTGCCCGGGAAAGCCTGCAGCGCGGCGAGTTGCCGGCTGAGGACATGTTCCAGGGCCTGATGCTCACCGTCGGTGGCGGCCTGTTGCTGCTGCCGGGCTTCATCAGCGATGTGCTGGGCCTGCTCTGCCTGCTGCCGTTCACCCGTCGCCTGGTGGCCGGTCGGCTGCGTCGCCGCGCCGAGGAACAGGCTCTGCGCCAGCGCGCGTTCCAGGATGATCCGTTCCAGGCGCAGCCCCGCGATGGCGGCCATCGTCCGAACGTGATCGAGGGCGAGTACGAGCGTCGCGACAAATAACACCGATTTTTCGTGGGCGCGGGCTTGCCCCGCGATGGCCTCCGGGTTGGGCTCATCGCGGGACAGGCCCGCTTCCACGATGACGTTTTGAAAAATTTTCCGCGCAAGCCTTGTAATTGTTTTTAGCGGCCTCATGTATGTGTCACCGCAAGGTTTCTGGTGGCGACACCAGACATAACTTAGGTGGCTCGCCCTGTGCGGGCCACGCCCGGCAACGCCGGATCGAATCAACCCGCCGGTGTCGACACCGGCCGATGAAAACCACAATTTGGGAGAGATCGACAATGAAGCTTCGTCCTCTGCATGACCGCGTCGTCATCCGTCGCAGCGAAGAAGAATCGAAAACCGCTGGCGGTATCGTCCTGCCGGGTTCGGCCGCTGAAAAACCAAACCGCGGCGAAGTCGTTGCCGTCGGCACCGGTCGTATCCTGGACAACGGCGAAGTACGCGCGCTGGCCGTGAAAGTGGGTGACAAAGTGGTTTTCGGCCCTTACTCGGGCAGCAACACCGTGAAAGTCGACGGCGAAGACCTGCTGGTCATGGCCGAGAACGAAATCCTGGCCGTTATCGAAGCCTGATTTCCCCGACTTCCCGTTACTCCAAAGAATTTCAAGGATTAAACGATCATGGCTGCTAAAGACGTAAAATTCGGCGATTCCGCCCGTAAGAAAATGCTGGTTGGTGTCAACGTTCTGGCTGACGCGGTAAAAGCGACCCTGGGCCCGAAAGGCCGCAACGTGGTCCTGGCCAAGAGCTTCGGCGCGCCGACCATCACCAAGGACGGCGTTTCCGTCGCCAAAGAGATCGAGCTCAAGGACGCCTTCGAGAACATGGGCGCCCAGCTGGTCAAGGAAGTCGCTTCCAAGGCCAACGACGCCGCCGGTGACGGCACCACCACCGCCACCGTCCTGGCCCAGGCCATCGTCAACGAAGGCCTGAAGGCCGTTGCCGCTGGCATGAACCCGATGGACCTCAAGCGCGGTATCGACAAAGCCACCGCCGCCGTCGTCGCCGAGCTGAAGAACCTGTCCAAGCCATGCGCCGATTCCAAGGCCATCGCCCAGGTCGGCACCATCTCCGCCAACTCCGACAACTCCATCGGTGAAATCATCGCCGAAGCCATGGAAAAAGTCGGTAAAGAAGGCGTGATCACCGTCGAAGAAGGTTCGGGCCTGGAAAACGAACTGTCTGTCGTAGAAGGCATGCAGTTCGACCGTGGCTACCTGTCGCCGTACTTCGTCAACAAGCCGGACACCATGGTTGCCGAGCTCGAAGGCGCGCTGCTGCTGCTGGTCGACAAGAAGATCTCCAACATCCGTGAGCTGCTGCCAGTACTGGAAGCCGTTGCCAAGGCCGGTCGTCCGCTGCTGATCGTTGCCGAGGACGTCGAGGGCGAGGCACTGGCCACCCTGGTGGTCAACAACATGCGCGGCATCGTCAAGGTTGCCGCGGTCAAGGCCCCGGGCTTCGGCGACCGCCGCAAGGCCATGCTGCAGGACATCGCCGTCCTGACCGGCGGTACCGTGATCTCCGAAGAGATCGGTCTGTCCCTGGAAACCGCCACCCTGGAGCACCTGGGTAACGCCAAGCGCGTGATCCTGTCCAAGGAAAACACCACCATCATCGACGGTGCTGGTGAAGAAGCCGACATCCAGGCCCGCGTCACCCAGATCCGTGCCCAGGTTGCCGACACCACTTCGGACTACGACCGTGAGAAGCTGCAAGAGCGTCTGGCCAAGCTGGCTGGCGGTGTTGCCGTGATCAAGGTCGGTGCTGGCACCGAAGTCGAGATGAAAGAGAAGAAAGCCCGCGTCGAAGACGCCCTGCACGCCACCCGTGCAGCCGTCGAAGAAGGCGTGGTGCCTGGCGGTGGCGTTGCCCTGGTTCGCGCCCTGGCTGCCATTGCCAACCTCAAAGGCGACAACGAAGACCAGAACGTCGGTATCGCCCTGCTGCGTCGCGCCGTCGAAGCCCCGCTGCGCCAGATCACTGCCAACGCCGGCGACGAGCCAAGCGTTGTCGCTGACAAGGTCAAGCAAGGTTCGGGCAACTTCGGCTACAACGCCGCTACCGGTGAATACGGCGACATGATCGAGATGGGCATCCTGGACCCAGCCAAGGTCACCCGTTCGGCCCTGCAAGCCGCAGCTTCGATCGGCGGTCTGATGATCACCACCGAAGCCATGGTTGCCGACCTGCCGGAAGACAAGCCAGCTGCTGGCATGCCTGACATGGGCGGCATGGGTGGCATGGGCGGCATGATGTAAGCCAGCCTTACCCCCTGTACCCAGAAAAAGCCCCGCCTAGTGCGGGGCTTTTTCGTTTGTTCTGGCGTCATCGCAGGGTGGGTTTGCCCCGCGATTGTTCATCGAACGGCGCTGTGTTCTGCCACGGGGGCCCTGGCGGCCCCGCTGCGATACAGCACCAGGTAATACGACCCCAGCCCGATCAACCAGCAGAACACCGCTGTCCATACGTTGTGTGACAGGAAGTGCGCGCCCTGCATCATCCGTCCGACCGACAGTCCCGCGCCAGCCACGAGGGCTACCGCGAGCGCCACCCGTGCCAGGCGCGGACGGCGATCGCGCAGCATGAAGAACAGGCCGAACAGGCAGAACCCGGTCGCGGCATGCCCGCCTGGCCAGCACAGTCCGGGCTTGTCGGTCGCAGGGCGTGGCTCCAGCAGCTTGCTGTAGGTCTCCTTGCCGCCGAATTGGGTC
The DNA here is from genome assembly GCF_054060555.1 of Pseudomonas sp. TE6283. Lineage (NCBI taxonomy): Bacteria > Pseudomonadati > Pseudomonadota > Gammaproteobacteria > Pseudomonadales > Pseudomonadaceae > Pseudomonas > Pseudomonas sp. TE6283. The sequence continues at coordinate 4,585 of NZ_JBSSDH010000008.1, read as the reverse complement.
AGGCTCCACGGGCATTGCACTTGGGTCACCTTCTTCAGCGGCGTGACGAAGGCCGTCGACAGCCCCAACGCCAATACCAGGCAGCCGAGTTCACGGCGCCAGCCCGCCAGCCGTTGCCAGACGAAGCTCAGGGCGAAACCGACCACGGCCAGCAGTCCGAAGACGATTACGCCCTGCTTGACCCGGTCATGCAGGATGTTTTCCAGCAGGTAGCTGTGGCGACCGATGAACTGGCCGGCAGCCGGGTCGTAGAACAGGTTGGCCACATCCATGTCCAGCGGCGTCCATTCGAGCAGGATCAAGGCCATGGCGGTAACGAAAGGGATGCCCAGGTACAGCCACGGGTTGATCGGGCGAGGGCGCACGGATGACTGCATGATGACTCCAGAGGGTGGAAAAGACCGTGCATTGTCGGGTGCCCGCTATCCTGTGTGCGTGAATGATCGGTGAAAAAACTGTCAAGTTCGGTGATTTCGAGCCAGGGCATGGCACCATGCGGGCATTGGCCGTAAGCTGCGCCTGCCGCGCCCGGCGAAGCGCCGCACAGGAGACCTCGATGCGCATTCTTTTGGTTGAAGACAACCGCGATATTCTGGCCAACCTGGCCGACTACCTTGGCATGAAGGGCTACACCGTCGACTGTGCCCAGGATGGCCTGTCCGGGTTGCACCTGGCCGCGACCGAACACTACGACCTGATCGTGCTCGACATCATGTTGCCGGGCATCGATGGCTATACGCTGTGCAAGCGCCTGCGCGAGGATGCCCGGCGCGACACGCCGGTTATCATGCTCACTGCCCGCGACCAGCTGGACGACCGCCTGCAAGGCTTCCGTTCGGGCGCGGACGACTACCTGCTCAAGCCGTTCGCGCTGTCCGAACTGGCGGCGCGCATCGAGGCGGTGCTGCGTCGCGCCCAGGGTGGTGGTCGGCGTACCCTGCAGGTCGCCGACCTGAGCTATGACCTCGATACCCTGGAGGTGACCCGCCAGGGGCGCTTGCTCAAGCTCAACCCGGTCGGCCTGAAACTGCTGGCCGTGCTGATGCAGAAGAGCCCCCATGTATTGCGCCGCGAGGTGCTGGAGGAAGCCTTGTGGGGCGACGACTGTCCGGACAGCGACAGCCTGCGCAGTCACGTCCACCAGTTGCGCCAGGTGATCGACAAACCGTTCGACAAACCCCTGCTGCATACCGTCCATGGCGTCGGCTATCGCCTCGCCGAGGGCCGCGATGGAGTTTAAACAGAGCCTTGCCCAGCGCATCATCATCGCTTTCGCGCTGATGAGCGCGCTGGTGGCCGGGGCCTTCGCCTTCGGCATCGTCGCCACGGTGCACCTGGTCGAGGAACGCCTGATCTCGTCGGTGCTTGGCGGTGATCTGCAACGCCTGCTGCGCATGGACAGCGTCAGCGACTGGAGCCATCGGCCACGCCCCGACCAGTTGTTCTATTTCAGCGGCGGGCGCGATGACTTCGAGTTGCCCAAGGACCTGCGCCACCTGGATGCCGGCTTCCACGAGGTGTTTCGCGACCAGCTCTCGTATCATGCCATGGTCGAGATCGTCGACGGTCGGCGTTATGTGCTGCTGCAGGACCAGAGTGATTTCGAGGAGCGCGAGCGGGTATTGTTCGCCGTGGTCGTGGTCGGCTTCGTGCTCAGCCTGGCCCTTGCGGTGATCCTTGGTTGGTTGCTGGCGCGGCGCGTGATGGCGCCGGTGATCCGCCTGGCGCGCCAGGTCCGCCACCGTGACCAGTTGCTGGGCCTTGCGCCGCCGTTGGCGCCGGACTACGCGGCGGACGAGGTCGGCCAGCTGGCAGTCGCCTTCGACGATACCCTGGGGCGCCTGCGCGATGCCTTGACCCGTGAGCGGCTGTTCACCAGCGACGTCAGCCATGAGCTGCGCACGCCGCTGATGGTCCTGGCGACATCGTGCGAGTTGCTGATGGAGAACCCCGGCCTTGATGGGCGCGCGCGCAGCCAAGTCGAACGCATCGCCCGGGCGACCGAGGAGATGCGCGAACTGGTGAAGACGTTCCTGATGTTGGCCCGTGCACAGCGCGATGAAGGCGCCATCGCATCGCGGGCAACCTTGCGTGAGGTGGGCGACGACCTGATCGGTGTATGGCGCGACACCATCGAACAGAAGGGCTTGGCGCTTTACTACGAGGGGCGGGTCAGTGCCAGCCCGGTGCTGTACAACGCCACCTTCCTGCAGTCGGTGATGGGTAACTTGCTGCGCAACGCGGCGCACTACACTGACAGTGGCTACATTCGCCTGAGTCTCGAGGCCAATGGCTTCTGTGTCGAGGACAGTGGCGTGGGGATTCCGGAGGAGCAGCGCGAGGCGATGTTCCGGCCGTTCGTGCGTGGCGACGAGCGCCGCGGCGAGGGTCTGGGCCTGGGCCTGTCGCTGGTGCAGCGCATCTGTGACGATCAGGGGTGGCGCGTCACCTTGACCGCGACCTTGCCCCATGGTTGCCGCTTCCAGGTCGACCTGAGCCAGGGCACGAAAGTGGTGCAGGACGGTGAAAGCCAGGATGGGCTATTGGATCCCGATTAACCTCCTGTAACACCTGCATTTGGTGCTGACAGATTTTTCACATCGACATGACCTGATTCCAACGCTTGCGTACCTATGGTGAGCGCACTGGAGTCAGGAGATGTCCAATGCGTAGCCCCATCAAACTCGAATTCTCGGACAAGTACGACCGCAATCACGCCCGGGAGTACTTCCTCAAGCACCAGGATGGCCTGGCTCGGCGCTTGTCCCACCAGCGTGACGAGCAGTTGGCCCGCCGTGCCCTGGCGCTGGCCGGTGAGCCTGGCCTGGTGCTCGACCTGCCCTGCGGCGCCGGAAGGTTCTGGCCGCTGCTGGCGGAAAAGGCCAACCGCGTGATCATCGGCGCGGACAATTCAGCGGCGATGATCGAGACAGCCTGTGCGTCACAACCGCCAGAGGTGGTTGCGCGGGTACGCCCCTTGCAGACTTCCGCGTTCGCCATCGACCTTCCGGATAACGCGGTCGACAGCATTTTTTGCATGCGCTTGTTCCACCATATTGGCGACCCGCTCCATCGGAAGAGAATTCTTTCGGAATTTCAAAGAGTTAGCCGGGACAGCGTGATCCTTTCGCTGTGGGTGGATGGCAATTTCAAGGCCTGGCGCCGCCGCAAGCTCGAAGCCAGGCGCAGTGCGCGGACGACGCAGGACGGCTATCAGAACCGCTTCGTGTTACCGGCGGCTACAGTTGAAGAAGAATTTGTGTCAGCAGGATTCAGAATTCAGGAACGACTCGACTTTCTACCGTTCTATGCCATGTGGCGAGTTTACGTATTGCGCAAGGGGTAACGAGTGATGGCGGTAGCGCAGAATCAGTCCAGGCAGTTTGATTTTTACTGGCAGCAGCAGGGAGAGTGGGTCGAGGAACCCAACCAGCGGCGTGGCGGCGAGAGTGGCGTGCAGCGCCTGAGCGACGGCGAGGGGCATCTGCTGTATGCCAAACGCCAGGTCGGGCACATCTACCGCAGCCTGCTGCATCCGTTCGGGCGCCCCACGGTGTTGCGCGAACTCGATGCACTGAACAGTTTCGAGCAACTGGGCGTCAGGGTGCCGCGGATCGTCTATGCCGGGGCCGAGCGGGACGCTGATCATCAGTGGCGGGCCTTGCTGGTCAGCGAGGCGCTCGAGGGTTTCGTCGACCTCGATGCCTGGCATGCCTCCGGGGCCCGTGAGCATTACCCGCAGGCCGTGCATGAGCGCATGCTCAAGGACCTCGCGGACAACCTGGCGCGCATGCACCTGGGGCATTGGCAGCATGGCTGCCTGTACGGCAAGCACGTGTTCGTCAAGGTGCTGGGCGAGGGCGAGCAGGCACGGGTGGAAGTGGCGTTGCTGGACCTGGAGAAGTGCCGGCGGCGGATCAGTTGCCAGCGGGCGGCCTATAACGACCTGCGGCAGTTGCGCCGCCACTCGTCGTTCAATGAGGCGGAATGGCAGACCTTGCTCTACTTTTACCAAATGGCGTTTGGCAGCGCGGTCAAAGGTTTAGAGCAATGAAACTAGAAATCGCTCGAGCTTTGTTCCTGGTCGCGGCGTTGGCAGTGACCACGGCGGCGGCGGCGGCCTGGGAGCAGCCGCGGCCCACGGTGTTCAGCAAGGCTGAGGTTGGTGGGGTGTGTCCGTTGCCACGGGTGGCCAAGGTAGAGCAGGGGCGGGCTGAGCCGGATCATGATCTGCTGTTGTTCCTGTTTGGGATGAGGCAGGGGTTGCGGCCGTTTGGTTGACGTGGGTTATGTGTTGAGCGCCGGGGGTTTCTTTATGAATTTCTGGCGTTTGTTTATTTGGGGTTTATGGTTGGTTGATGTTTGTTTTTGAAGTTTTATGCGCATTCATTTGCGATGTCGACGCTTATTCACCTTTCCGCCCTTACGGCGGGTTACTTTGGTCTTGGCCAAAGTAACCAAAGCCGCCTCGCTCCATTCATCCGGCCCTCCGCTTCGCTCCGGGTTCCCTCACTCCGGCCTTGCTCCCGGGAGGACCGCGCTGCAGGGCCCATCCTGGGCCCCAGCGCTTGACGGGCATCCATGC